>SXOM01000569.1 GCA_005776735.1 Pseudomonadota bacterium | reverse complement strand
GGGCGCGCCGGGGGCGTCCGGACGCGGACTGTAGGCGCCCGACGCCTCCCATTCCGCGGCGTAGCGGGCGAACGCGGCGTGGGCGTCGTAGTACTGGGGAAGCTCGGGGAGGGGGGTGCTCACGGGGGCCTCGCGGAGGTCGGGCGTCTATCACACCGAGGGCCCAGGGGCGGTGCCTCAGGCCCGTCCGCTCGCCGAGCCGAGGCCCGACGGCACCGCGCGGCCAGGGCGACGGTGGCGGTGCGGCACGCGCACGCCCCTGCCCGCGTCAGGCCCGGTCGCGGCGTGCCGCCCTCAATCGGTCGGGTCTTTGCGTTCGACCTCGGCGAGCCGCTCACGAATCACGCGGCGGGCGATCGCCGGCAGCTCTTCGCGCAGGGTGTCCTCCACCGCGACCTCGACCAGCTCACGAAACGCCGGCGACGTCACGATGGCCTTGTTGAGCACCGCCTCGACCACCTCGGGCAGCACCGCGAGGATCGCTCGCTCCAACGCCGGACCCACCACCTCGGGGTCGACCTGGACCGGGGGCGCTCCCCGCCAGTCTCGCGGGAGGAACGTGGCCACCCGCTCGTCGCCGGTGGCCGGCGTCGGAAACGGCGCGACCGGCGGCGGCGCCGGCAGGGGAGTGAGCGGCGCGGCGGGCTCGACCGGCTCCAACGGCTCGAGCGAAGCGGTGGCGTCGAGCACCTCCTCCTCGGCCGCGAACGGGCCCAACGCCGCCTCGAGCTGGCGGCGCACCGCCTCGACCGTGACCGGCCGGGTGAGGCGACGGGCGTCGAGGTCGGCGGCACGCTCGGCGTTGTACACGTCGAATCCGCCACAGACCAGGAGCACGGCGGCGGCCGGGTGCTGCACCCGCAGGTTGCGACCGAGCTCGTATGCGCTTCCGCGCGGCAGGTTGAGGGCGGCGACGAGGGCCACCACGTCGTCTTCGCGCGCGATCTGCTCCGCTTCGGGGACATCGCGGGCGACCCGGACGCGCAGACGGGTGCCCGCGAGCGCTTGCGACACGCGCTCGGCCGTCTGGGCGACGGGATCGACCACCAGGACGACGGACATCCCCCGGGCTTATCTCACCGCACGACGGCGGCGTGGATCACGCGCGTCACCACTTCGATCTTCTGGCCGTCGTCGGTGGTGAGAATGTCCGAGTTCTGCACGGTCACGAAGAGGTTGGTGACGTCGGGCTCGACGGCGGTGCTCATGAGGCTCCACACGTCGTCGTCGACGGTGTAGGCGCTCGCACCCTCGGTGTTGCAGGTGACGGAGTCGGCCAGCTCGCCGTCACTCTCGGCCCGGATCTGCACCCAGGCTTCGTCCCAGCCGCTGCTGGTCCAGCTCACGTCGACCGTGGAGCCGAACGTGAGGCCGGTGGTCTCGTCGACGTTGCTGATCTCGACCCCGTCGAGCTTGCCGGCCTTCGGCGTGCGCGCGCCGGAGAAGACGCCCGCGTCGCTCAGCGCGGTGCCCTCGCCGATGAGCTCGTCGGCGTAGGTGCAGTTCTCGACCGAGCCGTACACGTCGTCGTAGTAGAAGCCGTCGGTCTCTTCGTAGAGCGTGCCGCTGGCGTCGCCGTTGGACCAGGTCGGCGCGGTGACCTCCTGGATGGCGGTGCCGCTGCTGCCGGCGGAGTCGGGGAACAGATCGAGGCCGGCGGTGCACCCGGTCGTCGGGAGCTTGCGGGTGACGAGGTTGTCGGGCGCGTACTCGAGCGAGACCTCGTAGCTGTAGACGCCGTCGTAGTAGTCGACCCCGCCGTCGTACCGGTCCTCGCACTGCCACGTGTAGACGTCGGCGTAGAGCCGGGCGTCGTCGTCTCCTCCCTGGCCGAGCGCGATCTTCTGGGGATCGCAGGCGGCGGCGAGGGCGCAGAGCGGGAGCAGGTACTTCATCACGTCAGTCTCCGCCGCTATTGTAGCCGGCCCGCTTGCCGGGCGGCGCGCGGGGTGTAAAGCCTTCGTCCAGCTTCGGCCGCGGGGGCGTGGCGGAATGGCAGACGCAGGCGATTCAAAATCGCCCGGGTTTCACCCTTGTGGGTTCAACTCCCACCGCCCCCACCACCACCACACCGCGGGGTTCCCATGTTCCGCCTCGACGCGGCAACCGCCGCGGCCCTCATCGCCGACGAAGCGGCGCTTGCCACGCTGCGCCAGTACCCGGTCGAACAGGTGCTGGCCGCGATCGAAGACCGCGACCAGATCGACGACGAAGAGTCGGCGTTCAACGCGTTGATGGCTGCGATGTACGCCCTGCGTCCGGTCGGGTACGTGTAGGTCGAGTGGTGGCCGGGCTCACCAGAACGAGGTAGACGCGCGCCCCTTCAACCGAGGCACGTCATGTCGTTCCTGTTCATCGCCACCCTCGCCGCCTGCGGCGGGGAAGAGACCAAGCCCGTCGAGCCCCCCAAGGTCGAGGAGGTCAAGCCCGTCGAGCCGCCCCCGGCGCCGACGCCGCCCCCGTCCGCCCCGGCCCCGACCGGGCCGTACACGCCCGACGAGTTCGCCGCCAAGGCCATCGAGGCCGCCAAGGCCGCGGGCGCCGACACCAAGCCCAACCCCAAGGCGGGCGATGCCGCGGCGATCGCCGCCGGCAAGGCCCAGTACGAGAAGTGCACGACCTGCCACGGCGCGTCCGGCGCGGGCGACGGCATCGCCGGCGCGGCCCTCCCGCAGAAGCCCGCCCAGTTCACCTGGAACGAGCGGTGGGACGCCACGAGCGTCGGCACCAAGCAGTGGATCATCATGAACGGTGTCTCGGGCACCTCCATGGCGCCGCTCGGCCTCTCCGAGGATCAGGCGTGGGAAGTCCTCGCGTACATCGACGGCGAGCTTCGCAAGAAGTAGTCCGCCTCCTCGGCGGAGGCCCCGCGCACCGGGTCGCGGGGCCCCAAAACGGGGGCGCGGCAGCCCTTGTGTGAGCCGCGCCACCGCATTAGGCTGGCGCCCCTTCTCCCCCCCCTACCGGCCCTGGCTGGAGGAACGATGCGACAGCTCACCCGGGTCACCCTGGCATTCGCGCTCACGCTGGGCGCGGGCTTGGCGGTGGCGGGTATCGCCCCCTCGGCGAACGCCGAAGCTTCCCACGAATCGGAAGAGACCTTCACCCTCGGGATGAAGAACCCTCTCCCGCCGGAGCTCTTCGACTCCAACCTGGTGGTCACCGTCGGCGAGCCGCTCGCCGAGCCGGTGGCGCAGCCGATCCAGTTCACCCACGAGCGCCACGCCGGCACCCTGGGGATGGACTGTACCTACTGCCACAGCAACGCGCGAAAGGGCCTCCACGCGGGGGTGCCGGCCACGAGCGTGTGCATGGGCTGCCACGCGCTGATCGACACGACGGACCGTCCGGAGTTGGTCAAGCTCAAGGAAGCGTGGGACAAGGGCGAGGTCATCGCGTGGAACAAGACGCACGACCTCCCCGACTACGTGTACTTCTCGCACAAGCGCCACGTCGTCGCGGGCGTCGCCTGCCAGGAATGCCACGGCGAAGTGCAGACGATGGGCGTGAACGAGCGGGTCGCCTCGCTCAAGATGGGCTGGTGCCTGGACTGCCACGCGCAGCACCCGAGCATCGACGACAACTACGGAACCAAGGCAGAACTTCGGCGCGCTGAGCTGAAGGACTGCTGGACCTGCCACAAGTAGCGGGAGCCAGAATGCAAGGACTCAACCGCCGCGACTTCCTCAAGGTCGGCGCCGTCGCCACGACGGCCACCGCCGCCGCGTGCACCTACGACTACAAGGTGCCGCAGGAACACGTGCTCCCGTACGTGGTCAACCCCGAAAACGTGCAGCCCGGCCTGGCGTCGTACTACGCCACGGCCTGCCATGGCTGCGCCAGCGCCTGCGGCGTGGTGGCGCGCAACAAGGACGGCCGCGTGGTCGGCGTCGAGGGCAACCCCGACCACCCGCTCGCCGCCAGCCTCTGCGCCCGCGGTCACTTCGATCTCTACGCCGCCTACAGCCCGGACCGCGTCGCCGGCCCGACCGACGGCCGCACCGCGCTGAGCTGGGCCGACGCCGACAAGAAGGTGGCCGACGCGGTCGCCGCCGCGCGCGCCGCCGGCAAGGCCGTGGCCTGGCTCGGGGCGTACCGCTCCGGCACGGTCGACGCGCTGCTCGGCGAGCTCGTCGCCGGCGGGCTCCGCCGCGTCCACTGGGAGCCGATGGGCGTCGACGCGCTGCTCGCGGCGGCGCGTCAGGCCTACGGGGTCGACGAACTCCCGGTGTACGAGCTCGGGGGTGCCCACACCATCGTGACCTTCGGCCACGACTTCCTGAACACGGCGTTCGGCGCGATGGCGATGGCCCGCGGCTGGGCGCAGGCGAAGGATCCGGCGCGCGGCGAGTTCGTCGCCCGGATGGTGTCGTTCGAGGCGCGCCTGGGCTCGTCCTCGAGCCAGGCCGACCACTGGTTCGCGGCGGCCCCGGGTTCCGAGGCGCGCGTCGCCTTCGCGCTCGCGCGCCTCTGCGCCGAGGCCAAGGGCTACACCGGTCCCGCGGCGGCGCTCCTGGGCGCGGTCGATGTGGCCGGGGCCGCGGCGGCCGCCGGGCTCGACGAAGCGCGGCTCAAGCAGGTCGCGGGCTGGCTCGCGGCCGGCCCCAGCGTGGTCCTCCCCGGGGGCCCCTCCACCGAGGGCGCCGACGCCACCGCGCTCGCGGTGGCCACTCTCCTCTGCAACGAGGTGCTCGGCAACGTCGGGCACTCGGTCGTCTTCGGTCGGGGCGCCCGCCCCGGACAGGTCAACAGCTACGCCGACGTCAAGGCGTTGGTCGACGATGCGGCCGCCGGCAAGGTCGGCGTGCTCATCCTCGACGGGCTCGACCTGGTGCACCTCGCGCCGGGCGACCTCGCCGTGGCCGATGCCCTGGGCAAGTGCGACCTCGTGGTGCAGCTCGCCAACGAGCCCAACGACAGCTCGGGCGACAAGACGCTCCTCCTGCCGGTCGGAAGCGGGTTCGAGCACTGGAGCGACGCGCGGGTCGAAGCCGGCGTCGCCGTCCTCGGCCAGCCGGCGATGATCCCCCTGAAGGACAGCCGTGGCCTGGGCGATTTCGTGCTCGGCCTGGTCAAGTCCAACCCGGCGCCGGCCCCCGCCGCGGTCGAGGGCGCGGTGCCCGACGCCGCCCCCGTGGTCACGACGGCCTCCCTGGCCGCCGCGGCGGCCACCTTCGGCGACCTCGTCAAGGCGCGCTGGGCGGCGGTGTACAAGCCGGCCGACGCCGACCTCGCGACGTGGTGGGTCGAGGTCCAGGCCAAGGGCGTCTTCGCGGTGTCGCTCCCGGTCGCCTCGGTGGTCTGGCAGGCCGCCACGCTCCCCGAAGTGGGCGCCGGGCTCGCCGCCGGCGAGAAGGCGCTGGTGCTCTTCGCCGGGCACCTGCACGACGGTCGCTGGGCCAACGTGCCCTGGGCGCAGGAGCTCCCCGACCCGATCAGCACCTACTTCTGGAACACCTGGGTCGAGGTGAACCCCAAGACGGCCGAGTCCCTCGGCCTCGCCGAGAAGGACCTCGTCAAGCTCACGACGGACACCGGCACCGTCGAGGTGGGCTGGTTCGGCTCGCCGGCGGTGCGCGAAGGCACCTTCGCCCTGGTGGCAGGGAACGGCAAGCAGGTCGGCAAGTACGCCAAGGGTCGCGGCGCCAACGCGATGAAGCTCCTGGCGTCGAGCACCGATGCGTCGGGCAGCCTCGCGACCGGCGGCCTCAAGGTCGTCGCGACGCGGGTGAGCGGCAACAGCGGCGTGCACGCGCTGTGCGGCAACCTCGACCAGGACGGCCGCCCCATCGCGGTCGCCGTCAACGTCGACGACGCGGTCAAGAACCTTCACGGCGAAGCGGCCTCCATCGTCCCGCTCCACCACATCCCGATCGACGAGCGGGTCACCGCGGCCGGCAGCGTCGACATGTTCCCCGAGCCGCAGCACCCGACCTACCGCTTCGCGCTCACCATCGACAACAACGCGTGCAACGGCTGCGGTGCCTGCCAGATCGCGTGCGCGATGGAGAACAACACGCCGTTCGTCGGTCCCGACCAGCTCCAGAAGGGCCGCACGATGGTGTGGATCCGGATGGACCGGTTCTTCGAGGGCGAGGGGGAGAACCCCGACATCCGCTACCTGCCGGCGCTGTGCCAGCAGTGCTCGCACGCGCCGTGCGAGGGGGTGTGCCCGGTGCTCGCCACCTACCACAACCTCGATGGCCTCAACGCCATGATCTACAACCGCTGCGTCGGCACGCGCTACTGCGCGAACAACTGCCCGTATGCGGCCCGGCGCTTCAACTACCACACGTGGCAGTGGCCGGAGAGCTACCACCTGATGCTCAACCCCGACCTCTCCACCCGGGAGATGGGCGTGATGGAGAAGTGCACGTTCTGCGTGCAGCGCACCCGCGCTGCCAAGGACCTGTACCGCGACGTCGCGTTCGGCGAGCGCGAGCCCGGCCGGCCGGTGAACATGAGCCAGAACACGGTGCCCGACGAGGCGCTGCGGAAGCTCACCGCGTGCGCGGCGGCCTGCCCGACCGATGCCATCACGTTCGGCAACTGGAACGACGAGAAGTCGACGGTCCGCGCCATCGGCGAGTCGCCGCGCGCGTACACGCTCCTCGGCGAGCTCAACACCAAGCCCGGCGTGCGGTACGTCGCACGCATCAACCACAACGCGCCCGCCAACGCCGGACATCACGGCGGCGGGCACCACGAGGCCCCGGCGGGCGGACACGACGCCGGCGGCCACGGCGCGCCGGCCGGCGACCACGGCACCCACCCCGCGGCCCCGGCGGCCGAGCCCGCTCACGGCGCTGAGCACAAGGAGGGCTGATGTCTGCGGATAAGCTCAACTACGCGCAGGTCAACCGCGATGTCATGCGCCCCCTTTTCAACCCCACCGCGGCGTGGTGGGGCGGGATCGGGCTGGTCAGCATCGGCTTCGTGATCGGCCTGTACTGTCTTGGAATGCAGCTCGTGTGGGGGCTCGGCGTGGCCGGCTACCACCCGCCGGTCTTCTGGGGCGTCTACATCACGACGTTCGTGTTCTGGGTCGGCATCGGCCACGCCGGTACGCTCATCAGCGCGATCCTGTTCCTCACCCGCAGCCGCTGGCGCACCGGCATCTACCGGGCGGCGGAGGCCATGACGATCTTCGCGGTCATGACCGCGGCGCTCTTCCCGGGCATCCACGTCGGGCGCATGTGGCAGGCCTACTGGCTCTTCCCGTACCCCAACCAGCGCCAGCTCTGGCAGAACTTCAAGTCGCCGCTGATGTGGGACGTCTTCGCGGTCAGCACCTACTTCACGGTGTCGACGGTCTTCTTCCTGATCGGGCTCGTTCCCGACATCGCGGCGGTCCGCGACAACACCCGCGGGCTCACCAAGAAGCTCTACGGGGCGATGTCGCTCGGCTGGCGCGGCACCGATCGGCAGTGGCGCCACTACATGGCGGCGTACGGCTTCTTCGCCGCCCTCGCGACGCCGCTGGTCCTGTCGGTGCACAGCGTCGTGTCCTGGGACTTCGCCATGGCCGACACCCCCGGCTGGCACAGCACGCTGTTCCCGCCCTACTTCGTCGCGGGCGCGATCTTCTCGGGCTGCGCGATGGTCATCACGCTGATGCTGCCGCTCACCAAGCTGTTCAAGCTCGAAGCGTACATCCACACCTGGCACTTCGAACACCTCGCCAAGTTGTGCATGTTCACCGGCGGCATCCTCACCTTCGCCTACGGCACCGAGTACTTCGTGGCCTGGTACTCGGACAACATGTACGAGTGGGGCATCTTCGTCGACCGCGTGGTCGGGAAGTACTGGTGGGTGTTCGCGATGATGGTCGCCTGCAACTGCGTCATTCCGCTCTTGTGGTGGTTCAAGAAGGTCCGCACGTCGTTCGTCGGGCTCTTCGTGGTCAGCATCATCATCAACATCGGGATGTGGTTCGAGCGGTTCAACATCATCGCCAGCTCGCTGGCCCACAGCTTCGACCCGGGGAGCTGGGTCTACTACACGCCGAACCACATCGAGATCGGCATCCTGATCTTCTCGTTCGCGTGGTTCTTCCTGTGGTTCCTGCTGTTCGTCAAGATCATGCCCAGCGTGGCGATCGCCGAGGTCAAGGAGACCTTGCGCCCGCCGCTGCGCCACGATGAGGAGGCTGCCGCCAAATGAGCTCCGCTCACGCTTCGGCCACCGGCGCGCCGGTGAAGGCCGTGTACAAGCACCTCGACAGCCTCCTGCAGGGCATTCACGATCTGCAAGCGGCGGGCCACCGGGACTTCACGGTCCTCAGCCCCATCCCGCGCCACGAGATCGAGGAGGCGCTGTACCGCGGCGAGCCCAGTCCGGTCCGCTGGTTCACGCTGCTCGGCGGCATCTTCGGGGGCACCATGGTGTTCTCGCTGGCGTCGCTCACCCACGCGAACTGGCCGATGATCATCCCCGGCGGCAAGCCGCTGGTGTCGATCCCGCCATTCCTGGTCATCACCTTCGAGGGCACCATCCTCTGGGCGTCGCTGATGACGCTGGTGGGTTTGCTGCTCAACTGCGGCCTCCCGTTCACCAACCCGCCCAAGCAGATGGAGGACCCCCGGTTCACCAACGACTGCTTCGGGATCGTGTTCACGGGTACGGGAGCCGACACCTCCAAGATCGTCCACATCCTCGAACATTCCGGCGCCGTCGAGGTCACGCATGGCTGATACCAAGTCGCGCAAGCGCTGGCTGGTGGGCGGGCTCCTGCTCGTCTCCGCGGCCGCGTGGGCGTCCCCCTGGGACATCGACATGATCGATGCCTACATGTTCAAGGCCTACGAGTGGCAGATGAAGCCGCAGCCCGCCGGGGTGGTCCCCCGCGAAGCGCGCTCCACCCCCCGTCCGCGCGCCGAGGGCTTCTACCAGAACGCCTACGTCACGACGGTCACCCGCCGCAACATGGCCAGCGTCGACGCGCTGACCGACCCGTACGCCGCCGAGCCCAACCACGCGCTCCGGGGCGACAAGCTCTTCGCGGTCAACTGTGCGCCGTGTCACGGCCTGCAGGGCAAGGGCGACGGTCCGGTCACCAAGAACGACGCGGAGAAGGGCATTCGCCGCTTCATGATGGCGGCGCCGATGTTGTCGGGCGACGCGTCGCGCACGCGCACCCTCACCGACGGCTTCTTGTACAGCTACATCCGCAATGGCGGCAACGGCAGCCTCGGCGCCAGCGAAGAGCGGCCGGCCGTGGTCGCGGCGATCGGCGCGGGCATGCCCGCGTACGGCGCGCTGCTCACCGACGAGGAGCGCTGGTCGATCGTGGCCTACATGCGCACGCTGCCCAACACCGCCTACGTGCCGCCGGCCCCGCCGGCGGAAGCCACCCCCGCCTCGGGAACGCCGCAATGAGCGAAGTCGACATCCTCGCCGCCACGCGCCGCACCACGGGGAAGGCGCCGGACATGCGGGCCACCTTGGAGAGCACGCCGCGCGCGCTCCCCGGGGGCACGCTCCAGATGGGCCTGTTGGGCGTGGGCATCGGCCTCGCCGCGCTGGCCTACGGGTTGAGCACCGAGTCCCACCGCACGCTCGGCGTGCTGCTCACCTGCATCGTCTACTTCATGGGCGTGTCGCAGGGCGGGCTCATGTTCGCCGTCATCCAGACCATCACGCTCGGCCGCTGGGGTCGCCCCTTCAAGCGCATCGCCGAGTCGTTCTGGTTCTTCATGCCGGTCAACTACGCGATCTACGCGATCTTCCTCATCGCGGGTGGGCTCGACATCTACCCGTGGACGCACGAGACGATGCCGGAGCACAAGGCCATCTGGCTGCAGCCGGGCTTCTTCGTCGCGCGGCAGCTCGCGATGCTCGGGTTCCTGATGGTGCTCGACTTCGTGTTCATCCGGAACAGCCTGCGCGCGGACATGGGCACCGCGGCCGAGGCGCTCGGAACGCGCGCTCCCTCGTTCTGGGCCAACTTCACCAGCGGCTGGCGTGGCAAGGCGGCCGAGGCCGAAGAGACCTACCAGAAGAACATCCGGCTCGCGCCGGTGATCGTCGTGCTCTACGCGATCTTCTTCAGCTTCTTCGCCATCGACGCGGTGATGAGCCTCGCGCCCCACTGGTACGCGAACATGTTCCCGGCGTGGATCTTCGTGTCCAGCCTGTGGTTGGCCCTGAACTGGGTGTGCATCGTCAGCGTCTTCTTCAAGGCGTGGCTCAAGATCGACATGATCCTGCAGCCCAAGCACTACCACGACCTCGGCAAGCTGATGTTCGCGTTGTGCATCTTCTGGACGTACAACTTCTTCGCGCAGCTCCTCCCGATCTGGTACGGAAACATGCCCGAGGAGACCTGGTACCTCATCCTCCGCATGTACCTGGAGCCGTGGGCGCCGCTGTCGAAGGTGGTCATCTCGATGTGCTTCTTCATCCCGTTCACCGTGCTCCTGAGCCGCGGGATCAAGAAGACGCCGAACAGCCTCGTGGCCGTGGCGATGGTCATCGCGATGGGCGTGTTCCTCGAGCGGTTCCTCCTCATCATGCCCCAGGTCTGGTTCAAGAACAGCCTGCCCTTCGGCGTGGTCGAGGTGGGGGTGGTCATCGGGTTTGTGTCGGCGTTCCTCACCGTGGTGCTCAACGTGCTCGCCCGCGTGCCGGCGCTCCCGGTCAGCGACCCGTTCATGCACGAGCACCCGGACGACGTGCACGTTCACGCCAACCACGGCGCGCACGCGCACTGAGCGACGACCTCGCGCCGCGCGGCCGGGCCCTCGGGTCCGGCCGCCGTGCTTTTGGGCGCGCGGGCCCGACGCTGGATACGCGGCGTGGGTCCTGGAGGCGCCCATGCCGGTCACGCGCGAAGACCTCGTCACCCTCTGTCAGCCCGTTGTTGCCTGCATCGCCGCGCGGGGCACGGCGGAGCCCGCCGCGCTCGAGGCCGCGCTGTCCGCGCTCGACACCACCCAGCTCGAGGCCGCGGCGCTCGCCGCGCTCGCCGACGGTTGGCTCACGCCCAAGGAGGGCGGCGGGGTGCGCTTCGGGCGCATCGCTCGCGCCGACGGCGACGCGCAGCCGTGCAGTATCGACGCGGTGGACATGGCGGGCCCCGCGTCCGGCGCTCACACGCACCCCGCCGGCGAGGTGGAGCTGTGCGTGCCGCTCTCCGGTGAGCCGCGCTTCGATGGGCGGCGTGATCGTTTCGTGGTCTACGGCCCGGGTTCGCGGCACGTGCCCACGGTCAGCGGCGGCCGCATGCTGATCCTGTACTTCCTGCCCGGCGGGGCCATCGTCTTCGAGTAGCGCTTCCTTCGGGCCGGTGCAGCCAGACCCTCGCGGTTCGGCGTCCTGCCGTTGTGCCAACGGCCGCCCCCGTTGGCCGGTTCGGTGGCCCCCTCCCCGACGCCGACCCGCGACCCGGGTCGTCGCGTCTTGCCCGGCCCCGCGTACGCGGTTCGGGTCAGATCGTCCGCACCCGGTGGGCGAGCTCCGGCGCCCGTGTGCGCGCGGCGCGCGTGGCGTTTCGTGCGTCGACGATGCGGCGACTCGAGGCCAGGACGAAGTCCCAGTCGAAACACTTGTGGTCGGTCACGACCACGACGGCGTCGTACTCCACGAGCGTCTCGGCGGTGAGCTCGACGCTCGCGAAGCGCTGCTCTTCGATCGTGAGCGTGGGCACGTAGGGGTCGTGGTAGTCGACCCGGGCGTGCTTCTTCTGCAGGTGGGTCATCACCTCGAGCGCCGGAGACTCGCGCATGTCGGAGATGTCGGCCTTGTACGCCACGCCGAGCACGAGGACGCGGCTGTTCTTGAGCGGCCGCCCGTCGTCGTTGAGGACGTCGGCCAGCACCTCGATGACGTGCTCGGGCATCTTCGAGTTGATGGCGTCCGCCAGCTCGACGAAGCGCGCCGTGAAGTTGTGCGCCCGCAACTTCCAGGCCAGGTAGTGCGGGTCGATCGGGATGCAGTGCCCGCCGAGGCCCGGCCCCGGCTTGAACGGCATGAACCCGAACGGCTTGGTGGCCGCGGCCTCGATGACCTCCCACACGTCGAGCCCGAGCTGATCGCAGATGAGCGCGAACTCGTTGACCAGCCCGATGTTGACCATGCGGAACGTGTTCTCGAGGAGCTTCACCGTCTCCGCGGTCGCCGGCGTCGACACCGGGTGCACGGTGTCGCAGCAGCGGCCGTAGAGCGCCACCGCCGCTTCGGAGCAGGCCGGCGTCACGCCGCCGACCACCTTGGGGGTGTTGCGGATTCCGTACTTCGGGTTGCCCGGATCGACCCGCTCCGGCGAGAACGCGAGCGCCACGTCGACGCCCACCCGCAGGCCGCGCTCCTCGAGCATGGGCGCGAGGACCTCCTCGGTGGTGCCGGGGTAGGTGGTGGACTCGAGCACCACGAGCTGTCCCGGGCGGGCGTGGGCGGCGACCGCCTGCCCCGCGGCGACGATGTAGGAGATGTCGGGGTCCTTGGTGCGCCGGAGCGGGGTCGGCACGCAGATGATGACCGCGTCGGCCTCGGCCACCACCGCCGGGTCGATCCCCGCCTCGAACCCGTGCCCGCGCGCGCGCGCGAGCTGCGCGTCGCTGATGTCGCCCACGTGCGAGCGCCCCGCGTTGAGCTGCGCACACAGCCCCGGGTGCACGTCGAGGCCGAGCACACGCGCCCCCGACTCCGCCAACTCGACACACAACGGCAGACCCACGTACCCCAGCCCCACGACGACCACGGTGGGACGGGCGCTCCGGAGGCGGGCGGGGAGGTGGCTGAGCTCTGACGACGACATGGCGGACTCCGCGGCGGCGGCGTCCTAACCTCTGGGCGGCGCGGCGCGACCGTCCGATCGTCGGGCAAACCTGCCCCGCGCCGCGCGGCGCCGGGCAGGCTCCCCGCGACCTCGGGACGGGCCGCTGGCGCCGCCCCGACACCCCCCGCCAACCTAGTCGCGCGGCCGGAGCGTGGCGAGCTCGGCGACCCGGGGGTGGAGCGCGACGTTGGCCGTGGCCGCGTCCTGCAGGAAGTCGTCGGGCGCGCGGCCGTCGAGGACGCCGAGCAGATCGCGGATGAGCGCGCCGTGCGCCACCACGAGCGTCGGCGACCCGTCGTCCCAGCGGCGCAGGGTCGCGAGCGCGCGGGCGACGAGCTCCTCGTGGCTCTCGCCCCCCGGCGGTGCGACGCGCCACGAGCGCAGCAGTCGCCGCGCCTCGGGTTCGCCGGCTTCGGCCAGCGGGCGCCCCTGGAACACCCCCAGGTTGCGCTCACGCAGGCCGGCGTCGACGTGGATCGGCACGTCCGGCCGGTGGGCCAGGAGGCCGACCGCGGTCGCGCGGGCGCGCTGGAGGTCGCTGGTGAGGCAACGGCGGATGGGCAACGCCGCCACGGCGTCGGCGCGCGCGCGGGCCTCGCCCTCGCCGCGCTGCGTCAGCGGAACGTCGTCCCACCCGGAGAGCCAGCCGCCGGCGTTGGCGACCGACTCTCCGTGGCGGACGAACCACCAGGCCGTGCCCGCGGCGCTCACATCACCGCGCGGATGCGCTGCTCCCCGACCAGGAGTGCCGCGACGTCGGGCTCCTTGCCCACGACGTGCGAGATGACCGCGGCCACGGCCTTGACCTTGTCGGTCGAAACCGCCTCGACGCCGCGCTCGACGCCGAAGCGCAGCGCCGCGCCGGTCACCGAGGTCGCGCAGACCAGCTCGCGCAACAGCACGCGGTAGCGGGTGCGCTGGATGCCCAGGGCCACCGGGTCCCACCGACCGTCGCCGCGGCGGCTGGCGATGCTGCGCAGCGTCGGCGTCATGCCCGAGGCCACGCCGACCGCCTGGTACAACAGCGCCGTGTCGCGGATGCTCTCGCCGCGCTCCTTGCTGATGCGGCAGATCTCGCTGGCGCGCGCGGTGCTGCCGGCGCGCACGATCTTCTCGGCGGCGGTGCGGGGGATGCCCGCGCCGACCATCTTCTCGATCGCGTTGCGCGCGTAGGTGGCGTCGGTGCCGGAGCGGGTCTCGGTGATCGCGTCGAGTGCTTCACCGAACCGGGCCTGGTCCTCGGCCGCGTAGCCGGGGCTCCCCGGGGTGAGCCAGGTGAGCACGAGCTGCAGGATGCTGTCGGTGAACTTGGTCCACGCGGCGTAGGCGGCCTCGGGGTGCGCCTGTGCGGCGATGAGCGCCGCGCGGATCTCGGGGCCCCCGGCGAGGCGCATCGCCTCGGTCCACGACGACGCGATGCGGCCCGCGCTGGCGCCCGTGAGCTCGAGCATCATCGGGAAGTAGGCGGCGCCCGCGTCGGTCGCGACCTCGGTGAGCAGCGTGGTCATCACGATGGCCTTGGCCAGCATGTGGTTGGGCACGTCGCCCGCGAACTCGGTCTGGATGCGCTTGGGGAAGTAGTTGCGCAACAGGCGGTCGAACGCCGGGATCGCGGCCGCGTCCTCCTGCATGAGCATCTTGAAGACGTGCATCTTCACGTGCGCCTGCACCACCGCGAGCTCGGGGCGCACCAGCCCCTTGTGGTTGGCGGCCCGACGGCGGATCTCTTCGTCGGTGGGCAGCGCGAGGAACGCGCGGCTCACGTTGCCCTTCTGGCAGATCCAGTCGATGGCGCGGCCGTACGGGAACGGGTCGCGGGCGGAGCGCACCTCGTCCAGCGAGATGAGGCGGCCGTTCTGGTTGTTGTTCTCGAGCACCATCTGCGCGACCTCGTCGGTCATGCTGCGGATGATCTCGTTGCGCTGCTCCTCGGTGATGCGGCCGGCGGCCACCATCGGGTTGAGGAGGATCTTGAGGTTGACCTCGTGGTCGGACAGGTCCACCCCGCCCGAGTTGTCCACCGCGTCGGTGTTGATCCG
>SXOM01000568.1 GCA_005776735.1 Pseudomonadota bacterium | reverse complement strand
TCGGGCCCCCGCGCGGCGCCCCCGCGATAAGCGGCGCCGTGCCCGCCGCCGCCGACCCTGCCGCTCCCCGGGTGCGTTGCGCCGACAACCTGGAGGTGCTGGCCGGCCTGCCCGACGACCACTTTTCGTTGGTGGTCACGTCACCCCCGTACAACCTGGGGAAGAGCTACGAGCGTCGCACCACGCTCGGACGTTACCTCGAGGGTCAGGGGCGGGTCATCGCCGAGTGTGTGCGGACCTTGCGACCGGGCGGCAGCATCTGTTGGCAGGTGGGCCACCACGTCGACGACGGCGAGGTGGTCCCGCTCGACGTCGTGCTGTACCCGCTGTTCAAGAGCCACGGGCTGCGCCTGCGCAACCGGATCGTGTGGCACTTCGAGCACGGCCTGCATTGTTCCAACCGCCTGTCGGGGCGGCACGAGACGATCCTGTGGTTCACCAAGGGCGACGACTACCACTTCGACCTCGACCCGATCCGGGTCCCCCAGAAGTACCCCGGAAAGAAACACTACAAAGGCCCCAACGTCGGCGCGCTGTCGGGAAATCCACTCGGGAAGAACCCGGGTGATGTGTGGATCATCCCCAACGTGAAGCACAACCACGTCGAGAAGACCATCCACCCGTGTCAGTTTCCGGTCGAGCTGGTGGAGCGCCTCGTCTTGGCGCTCACGGTCCCGGGGGAGCGGGTCTTCGACCCGTACATGGGGGTCGGCAGCGCGGTGGTGGCGGCGGAGCTGCACGGCCGGGAAGGTTGGGGGTGTGAGCTCGACGCCCGCTACGTGGAGATCGCCCGGGAGCGGCTGGCGGCGGTGCGCGCGGGCACCCTCAAGGTCCGACCGCGCACGCGGCCGGTACACCCGGCGGGATAGTCGCCCCCGATGGGCACCCTGCGCGTCGTGGGCGCGGCCGAGCACAACCTGAAGAGCGTCGACGCGGAGGTCCCCCACGGGGCGCTGGTCGTCGTGTGCGGGGTCAGCGGCTCGGGGAAGACGTCGCTTGCGTTCGACACGTTGCACGCGGAGTCCCAGCGGCGGCTCCCGGAGTCGATGTCGAGCTGGGTTCGTGCCCAGGTGGGCCAGGCCCCGCGGCCCGCCTACGAGCAGATGACCGGGTTGTTGCCGAGCATCGGCGTCGCGCAGCGTGGACCGGGGGCCCCCGGCGCGCGCACGACGGTGGCCACCGCAGCCGAACTGTACGACCTGTTCCGCGTCTTGTACGCGCGGGCGGGGACGTTGCACTGCCCCACCTGCGGCGATCCGGTCGTCGCGTCGACCACCGACGGCATCGTGCGGGCGCTCCAGGCCATGGAGGAGGGCACGGCGCTCACCGTGCTCGCGCGCGTCGCGACCGGGCGGGTCGGACCGCTCGCGCCGTTGTGGACCGAGCTCGGCCGGCAGGGCTTCTTGCGGGTGCGCATCGGCGCGGACACGTTCTTGCTGGACGAGGCCGCGCCGGCCGCGCCCGGTCCGGTCGACGTCGACCTCGTGGTCGACCGGCTGAAGGTCGGGTCGGAGCGCCGGGAACGGCTCCAGGAGGCCGTCGCCACCGCGCTGAAGGTGGGGCGCGGCGCGATGCGGGCCGAGTGGCCGGGCGGCCGGAGCGAGCACGCCACGCGGCCACGGTGCGGGCGGTGTGATCGCGAGCTGCCGCCGTTGTCGCCGCGCCTGTTCTCGTTCAACACGCCGGTCGGGGCCTGTCGTACCTGCCAGGGGGTCGGCGCGATCGTGGAGGTCGACGAAGCGGCCCTGGTCGACCCCGAGCGGAGCCTCGCCGAGGGCGCGGCGTTGCCGTGGACCGAGGCGGTGCGCACCGCGATGTTGAAGTGGGCGGAGAAGGTCGGCATCGCGGTCGACGTCCCGTGGTCGGCGCTCGGGTGGGAGGCGCGTGACCGCCTGCTCCACGGGGACGACCGCACCGAGGGGATCGTCGCCCTCGCGCGGCGGCGTCCCGACGAGCGGTGGACGCGCGAGCGCGGGTGTACGGCCTGTGGCGGGGCGCGGCTGTCGCCCGAGGCCCGCGCGGTGCGCTGCGCCGGGCGCACCCTCCCCGACCGGCTCGTGCTGCCGGTCTCCGAGGTCCTGGCGAGCCTCGGCGAGGTCCCGCGGACGGCGGTGACGGGCCCGGTGCTCGAGGAGCTCGAGCGGCGCTTGTCGTTCCTGGTGCGGGTCGGCCTGGACTATGTGAGCCTGGACCGCGCCGCGGCTTCGTTGTCGGGCGGCGAGTGGCAACGGCTGCGCCTCGGCGCGCAGATCGGCAACCAGCTCGCGGGGGTCCTCTACGTCCTGGACGAGCCCACCGCGGGGTTGCACCCCGACGACACCGCGCGCCTGGTGGGGCTCCTGGAGGAGCTGAAGGCGGCGGGCAACACGGTGCTCGTGGTGGAGCACGACCCCGCCGTGCTGGCGGTCGCCGACCACGTGATCGAGGTGGGGCCCGGTGCCGGTGTGCAGGGCGGAGCCGTGGTCTTCGCGGGGACACCGGCCGCGCTCGCGGCGAGCGGCACGCTGACGGCCCGATGGTGGCGCGGGGAGGCGACGATGCCCGCCCACGCCCGGCTGGTCCCCCGCGCGTTCTTGCGCGCCGAGGGGCTCGCCGGGCGCAACCTCCATGGCGACGTCGAGCTTCCGTTGGGGGTGCTCGGGGTGGTCACCGGTCCCAGCGGTGCGGGGAAGTCGTCCCTGGTTTTTGACACGGTGGCGCCTGCGCTGGCGGGGCGCCCGGGCTTGCCGCTCGCAAGATTGTCGGGCCACGAGCCGGTGGTGCGGGTGGTCAAGGTCGACGGCAGCCCGCTCGCGAAGGCGGGCCGCTCGACCGTGGCCACGGCCACCCGCGTGTTCGACACGATCCGTCAACTGTTCGCGCGCACGCCCGAGGCCAAGGCGCGCGGCTTCGGCCCCGAGCGGTTTTCCACCGCCGTGGCGGGCGGGCGGTGCGAAGCGTGCCAGGGGGAGGGCGCGCGGCGGGTGGCGATGCACGTCCTCCCCGATGTCCTGGTGCCGTGCGAGGTGTGCGAAGGACGGCGGTTCGAAGAGGCCACGCTGGCGGTGACGTGGAAGGGGCACTCGGTGGCCGACGTCCTGGCGGGGAACGTCCACCAGGCGCGCAGCCTGTTCGGCAGTGTGCCGGCGATCGCCGGCGTGCTGGAGACGCTCGACGCGCTCGGCCTCGGGTACCTGCCGTTGGGGCAGGGCGTCGACACGCTCAGCGGCGGCGAAGCCCAGCGGCTCAAGCTCGCCCGCGAGCTGGGCAAGCCGGGCGAGGTGGCGGGCGCGTTGTACCTGCTCGACGAGCCGTCGGTGGGCCTGCATCCGGCCGACGTCGCGGTGCTCGTCGAGGCGCTGCGTCGCCTGGTGACGCTCGGTGCCAGCGTGCTGGTGGTGGAGCACGACCCGCTGCTGGTGGGCGCGTGCGACTGGGAGGTGCGGTTGGGCCCGGGCGCGGGTCCACGCGGCGGGGGCGTGGTCTACGCGGGCCCGGTGGCGCCGTGCTGACCGAGGCCCTCGCGCTGCGGCTGCTCGACCGCTTGCGGCGGTCGCCCTATGGCGGGGCGTGGGTGGCAGGTGCGCGGTTCGGCGTGCGAGTGTCGTCTTCGGGTGCGGCCGACGAGGAGCTCCTCTTCGCGACCGACCGGGTGCAGGCGTGGCGAGGGGAGGCGGTGGATGCGTGGCTCCACACCTCGGCGAGCGACGTCGAGGCCCTCCTGGCCGGCCGTTCACCGGAGGGGACCGTCGGCTACGCGCTCGGCGACCGCGGCGACGTCGCCGACCGCGTGAAGCAGGCGCGCGCGGTGATGGGCCTCGGAGCCCTCGGGTGGTGTGGGCCGTGGCCCGACGCCGCGGCGGCGCCCGAGGTCGTCGCGCTGACCCGGCGGGCCTGCCTCGACCTCGCGATCGGCCCGGCGGACGAGCTACGTCCGCTCTTCTCGACCCACGCCCCCGCGCCCCTGCGAGGGCACGCGCTGCGGCTCACCGACGGGGCCCGGCGACGCTGGTGCACGGTGGGGCTGAGCGACACGGCCGGCCTGCCCGAGTTGTGGACCGACGGCGACCCGCGCGTGGTGCGGATCGCCGCGCTCCACCTCTGCGAATCCGGGAGCCTGCCTTCGCGCCTGGACACCCCGGTCGGCACCGTCCGCTTCGAAGCGGGACCGCTTCCACTGCCGCACGCCCTCACCACGTTGGTCAAGGTCGTGCCGGGGCCTGCGTGAACGAACCGCACGCCCACCCGCCCGCGCTCACCACGCGCGAGACGCTCACCGCGGCGACCGTCCTGGCGGTGGCGTCGGGGCTCCCGATGGGGGTCCTCAGCGAGTTCCTCCCGGTGTACCTCAAGGCCAACGGCGCGTCGTTGGCGCTGGTCGGCGCACTCGGCGCGTTGTGGACGCCATACACCTTCAAGGCGGCGTGGTCGCCGGTCGTGGAGCGGGTGGGGCACGCGCGGCGCTGGACCGCGGCGCTCTCGTTGGGGATCGGCGGGGTGTGCGCGGTGGGCGGCGGGTGGGGGGAGTGGTTGTTCCCAGCGTTCTTCGTGGTGGCGGTGCTGAGCGCGACGCAGGACGTGGCCATCGACGGGTGGGTGGTGAGCCTGGTCGCCCCGGCGGATCACGGGCGTGCGAGCGGGCTGCGGGCGGCCGGCTACCGGGTGGCGATGGCGCTCACCGGCGGCGGGGCGGTGTGGCTCGCGGCGCGGACGTCGTGGGACCTGGCGTGGGCCGCGATTGGCGCATTTGCGGTGGCGGTGGGGCTCGTGTCGTTGCGCATGCCGGCGGCGCCGCTGGCAGTGGGGCTCTCGGTCGCCGAGTACGCGCGGGGGCTCGGACGCTGGCTGGTCGAGCGCCGGGAGGGGCAGCTCGGGGCGCTGGGCGCCCTCCTCTTCGCGCTCAGCTTCAAGCTCGGCGACGCGGCCATGGCCCCGATGGTGAAGCCCTTCTGGCTCGATGCGGGCTTGTCGGTGGAGGACGTGGGCCTCTACAGCGTGCTCCTCGGTTCGGGGCTCACCGCGGTCGGGGCGCTCGTCGGCGGCGAGGTGGTGAGCCGCCTCGGGAACCGCGCCGGCATCTTGTGGCTCGGGGGCGCGCAGGCGCTCAGCAACGTCGTCTACGCGGCGGTGGCCCTGGCGCCCACGCGCGGCGCCGTGATCGGGGCCGGCGTGGTGGAGTCGATCACCCAGGGGCTCGGCACGGCACCGCTGTTCGCGGTGCTGATGGCCGCGTGCGGCACATCGCAGCCGACGGTCCGCTACGCGCTCTTGACCGCGGCCGCGGCGTTGTCGCGGACGATTGCGTCGCTCATCTCG
This sequence comes from Pseudomonadota bacterium, assembly GCA_005776735.1. Lineage (GTDB taxonomy): Bacteria > Myxococcota_A > UBA796 > UBA796 > SXON01 > SXON01. The sequence continues at coordinate 7,392 of SXOM01000568.1, read as the reverse complement.
GGGGTCGCCACCGAGTCGATGGGCTACCCGACGTGGTTCTTCCTCACCGCGCTCCTCGCGGTCCCGGCGTTGGGGATGGCGCCTTGGGTGGCGGGGGGGCGTCGGGCATGACGCGGCGCCCCGGGGCGCGGGTCGGCGGGGTGCAGGCGGGGGGACGCCGGTGGTCGGGCGGGACGAGGTCAGCCCCGGGTCCTGCCGGGCCGGGTGAAATTGGCGCTCGCTCCCCCGCCAGGTCGCCGCAAGCGGCGACCCGGCGCTCCGCTCGGCCAATTCCACCCGACCCGTCACCCGCCGCGTCACCGAACCGGCCGACGAGGGCGGCGCCTGGCACAGCGGGGGGACGCCGAACCGCGAGGGGCTGGCTGCACCGACTCGCGTCGGTGAGCGTCGCAACGTCGAACTCCGAGCGGATTGGGTGGCGAAGCGAGAGGGCGAGGGCGAGGCGGGCGGGGGGCCCTTGCCCCGGCCGCCAGTGACCGAGGCAGCGTCGCACTTCGAGCGGGCCGGGGGCCCTTGCCCCGGCCGCCAGTGAGCGAGGCAGCGGCGGGGCGGGCCGGGGGCCCTTGCCCCGGCCGCCAGTGAGCGAGGCAGCGTCGCACCCCCCGAGCAGCGCCCGCTCCGCCCACACGCGCCTACGGGGGAGGGGCCCAGCTCAGGGCGGCGCCCACGCTCCAGCCGTCGTAGCTCTCTTCCGCCACCTGGTCGCCGGTGGTGCTCCGGCTCGGCCAATCGAGGAGGTTGGTCGCCTTCACCCGCACCTTGAACGCCCGCCCGAGCTCCTGGCTCGCCAAGAGGTCCAGGCGGTGGACGGGCTCTTCCCAGGTGTCTGGAATGCCGGACGAGCCGACGTCGGTGATGCGCGGACCGAACACGTTGTAGAGGAAGCTGACACTCGTGCCCGTCGGCTCGTGGTCCCAGCCGAGCTGCGCGTTGACCACCCACGGTGATTGACCCTGCAACGGGCGGGTGTCGGAGGTCTGATCGCCCTCGGTGTCGCTGAGGTCGACCTCGCTGTGGATGAGCGCGCCGTTGGCAGCCACGTAGAGGTACTGCGCGGCGCCGGGCAGGAACGTCATGCCCTTGCGCACATCCAACTCACCACCGGCCACGACCGCGCTCGTTGCGTTGGCGAACGTGCCGGCGCTGCCGCTGACCGCGGAGACCGCGACCACCGACTCGATGGGGTGGTCGAGGTACTTGAAGAAGCCGCCGACGCTCAGGGATTCGCCATCGGCAGGGTACCACTCCAGGCGCACGTCCACGTTCTCGATCGTCGCACGCTGGAGGTCGGGGTTGCCAAACAACAGACGCTGGCTGCGATAGTCGTAGAACGCTGCCACCGACAGCTCGCGCAGCTCGGGGCGACTCACCGTGCGGCCGTAGCCGGCGCGGAGCTGCACCATGTCGGGCTCGTCCTCGGGACCGAGGCCGACGGTGAAGGTGGCGGCCGGCAAGACGTCGATCGTGCTGAGCTCGGCCTTCACCGTGGCCTCGGTGTCGGTGGAGAAGAGCTCCGCCGTCTCGACCGCCTGCGTAGACGATTCCACGCGTGCACCAAGTAGCGTTCGGAGACGACGGAGAGGTTGAAGCTCGGCCATCGCGTAGCCGGCGAAGATCTGCTGGTTGGCCGAGTAGTCGTCGGTCGAACCAGTGTTCTCGATGAACTCCAGGTAGCCGGCGTCGGCGTCGTCGGCGGGGCCGATGTTCTCGGCCGTCACGACCTCGGCGATCGGGCTCTCCAGGTCGAAGCCGTCGAGGCCGACGAAGTCGTACTCGTACCGCCGGGTGCTGGCGGCGCGGTCACGCTGCACCACCTGGCCACCGATGGCGACCTTCTGTTCGCCGCCGAACGCGAGGAACGGCAGGCTCAGGTCCAGGCGGCCGTCGTGCGCCGAGTCGACCAGCGAGATGTAGCGCACCTCGTTCCAGCTCCCGCCCGTGGCGAGGAACTCGGCGCCGTCGATGACGTTGTACGTCCACTCGCGCTGGTCGGGCTCCTGCCCCTCCGCAACGGAGTAGGCGTAGCGTGCGTCGGTGACCACCGGACCGAGGATCAGGTGGGCGCCGACCTGCTCGTAGAACAGTTGGCGCTCCACCCAGCCGGTCCGGTAGTTCTGGGTGTCGTCGTCGCCCGCGGCGTCGTCGCTGAGCCAGGTCGCAGCCTTGGCGCTCCCGGAGTGGGACACCAGGGTCGTGCTCTGTACGTACTGGCCGCCGGTCCACTCCGCGCCCAGCGTCACGCCGCCGCCGAGGCGTACGTTGTTCGAGGTCTCGGTGTAGGTCGTGGTCTTCTTGAGGACGAGCTCCTCGCCGTCGACGGAGTAGACGTTGCGCCAGCCCTCGTCGAGGTCCCACGAGTTGTCGTAGACCAGGCCGACGAGGCCGCCGAGGTCGAGGCTGCCGAGCGACCACCGACGCCCCGCGGAGGTGCTCAGGCCGAAGTTGGGAGGAATCTCCTTGGTGTCCCATTGCCAGTGTTCGGGGAGTGCCTCGCCGAACGCGACGAGGTCCTCCTTGGTGTAGCCGCCCTCGGAGAAGCGGCCGGCGGGCTTGAGCACCCCCTCCGAGGACGCGGAGGCAACCTCGTCGGGGAGCTGCCGGAAGTCCTGGCCGAAGCCGAGGAAGTCGGTCGGACCGGCGGGTCCGACGTTGCCTTCCTCGAGGGTGACTCCGCCGCGCCAGGTGCCGTTGAGTTGGAGCGAGAACAGCGGCGCGACCGGCATGCGGCGGGTCCGCACGTCCACCATGCCACCGCCGAACTCGGCCGGCATGTCGGGCGAGAAGCTCTTCTGCACCGTCATCGTGTCGATGATCGCGGTGGGGAACAGGTCCAGCGGCACCACCCGCTTCTCGGGCTCGGGACTCGGCAACCCCGAACCGTTCAGGAGCGTGGCCGAGTAGCGGTCGCCCATGCCCCGGACGTAGGCGAAGCGCCCGTCCACGATCGTCAGGCCGGTCGCGCGGGTGAGCGCCGCCGCGGCGGTGCTGTCGCCCGACTTGACCATCTGCTCCTGGCCCATGACCTCCGCGACCGAGGCGCTCTCTTTGCGTTCTTCGAGCGCGGCGGTGATCGCGCCGACGGTCTCGGGCGGGTACACCTCGACCACCGCGACGTTGCCCTTGCCGAGCCCGACCATTCGCACGGTCACCTCGGTCGGCTTGCCCTCGACCACGCGGGCGTCCGGGTACTCGTAGGGGTCGAGGCCGACCGCGGTGGGGTCGAGCACGTAGTCGCCCGGGGGCAGGTCGAGGGTGTATCGCCCGTCGGGGCCGGTCACCGAGATGTCGACGCCGCCGATGACGCGGACCTCCGCGCCCGCGACGGGCTTCTGGTCACTGTCGAGGACCACGCCGGTGATGCGGCCCTGGCCGGCGGGGATGGGGGCGGCGGGCGCCTCCTCCGCCATCGCGATCGAGAGGGAGAGGAGAAGGTGCACGAGTCTCCTGGCGCCGGGTGGCGCGGTGGGTTCACGAAGGGGCCCGGGCTCCGGACGTCGTGAGGCGACCCGGCGGGCGAACGGACGGGGGGAGGGCGCCGCCGCGAAGGCGTCACCCTCCCCCGGGGCGGACTAGTTGGCGGGGAACGCGGTCCAGCCGGCCATCCAGTCCTCGGTCCCGAACGCACCGACGAAGTCGGCGCTCTCGAAGAACGAGCCGGACGGGGTGGCGCCGGCGCCCAGGAGCGGCGAGCCGGTCTTGGGGAGCAGGTTCGGGCTGGTCGTCGAGGCGCTCGTGAGCATCAAGTCGGCGACCTGCTGGTTGCTCGCTTCGGCCTCGAAGATGTCCTCTTCCTGCATGGTCTCCTTGTCCTCGTCGCCGGTCTCGTAGGCGGCACCGCAGCCGATCACGGTGTGGTCGATGGCGGCGGTGTCGGCGAAGTTGTCGTAGGTCTGCTGGTCGCGGATGGCGAGGCAGGCCTTGGAGAACCCGCCCACGGCGACGTTGGCGAGGTGGCCGGCGGTGCCGCGGCGGAGCATCACGCCGTAGTTGCTGTCGGCGATGCTGCTGTCGCCCCACAGGGTGATGTTCGAGAGCGTCGGGTTGCTCAACGGTGTGGCGGCGTGCGCGGCCTCGTTATTGTCGGCCTCGATGCCGTTGTTGCCGGCGAGGCCGTCCTGGAGGACCACACCGTACTGGAAGTTGCCGGTCCACCCGAAGTCCCAGTCGATGCCGTCGTCGCCGGGCAGGCTGCACACGATGTGCTTGACGCTCACGGTGCCGCCCCAGAACTCGATGCAGTCGTCGTTCTGGGCGTGGATCTGGACGTAGTCGACGGTCGTGCCCGAGCCGACGCCGGCGAGGCCGAAGCCGTTGATCTCGTTGTCTTCGCTGATCTCGATGCCGCCGAACTCGATGCGGACGTACTTGATCGAGCCCGAGCTGTCGGCGTCGTCGTCGCCGCCGTACTGGCCGACGCCGCCTTCCGCTTCGGCCACGCACGGGTCCATCCCGTCTTCGCAGCCGTTGATGCGCGCGAGGCCGTTGAGGGCGAGCCCGCCCCAGTCGCCACGGCCGCGGCTGCCGTCGAGCTGGTCGGAGGTGAAGACGATGGGCTTCTCGGCCGTGCCTTCCGCGTAGATCTTGGAGTGGCGGGCGATGGCCAGGAACGAGGTCTGGGCGGACTCGCCGTAGACGGTGGTGCCCGGCTCGATGCGCAGGGTGGTCGTCGCCGCATCGTCACCGATGGTGACGGCGCCGCGGAGCAACCACGCCTTGTCGGCGGTGAGGCACAGGTCCTCGGTGTAGGTGCCGCTCAGCTCGCAGGCGCCGTTGTAGTCGACGCAGGGGGTCGGGTCGGTGCAGAAGGCTTCGGTGCCGGTGTCGGAGGTGTCGCCGGTGTCGGAGGTGTCGCCGGAGTCGGCGGTGTCGCCGGTCTCCTTGCCGCTGTCACAGGCGAAGAGGGCGAGAGGGAGGGCGAGGAAGAGGCTCACACGCATTGGACTGCTCCTGTTGAGGCCGCGGAACTTAGAGCCTCGTCGTGGCGCGCCGGTGGCGTGTACGTCAGGACCTCGCGCCGACTCGGTGTCGAAGGTGTCGAACGTGGGGCGGTCGGCGGGTCGGGTTTGCCCCCAAGTTGTCAACAGCCTTTTTCGCGGCCGTGACCGGGCCGTTGGGTGGCGCGGGGAAATTGACGGGGTGTCGGCAAACCTGGTCGTTCTCGGTTCGGATGAAGACCTCGCCCTTCGTGCGCTCGGCGCCGCCTTGGGGCGCAACGGTCACACGGTGCGGTGGTTCGCCGACCCGGCGCTCGCGGTCGGGTTCGTCCGCGACGTGCGCCCCGACTTGCTCGTCGTCGATCTGCCCCACGCCGGCTTCGACCCGTGCCGCAGCCTGCTCGGGCCTTCGGGCGAGCTCCTGGTGCCGGTCCTGGTGCTCACCGCGCCGGGGGACGACGTCTCGCGGGTGGTCGCGTTCGAGCTCGGCGTCGACGACGCCGTGTCGCGGCCGTGGTCCGAGGCCGAGCTGGTGCTGCGGGTGCGGGCGATCCTCCGTGGCCGGGGCGGCACCGCATCGTCACGTGGCGACCGGCCGGGCGGGCTGGTCCTCGATCCGCGCACCGGCCAACTGCGGGCGCACGGGCGGCCGCTGGTGCTCAGCGCACTGGAGACACGGCTGCTGACCCACCTGCTGACGCTCCAGGGGGCGATGGCGGCGCGCGACGACCTCGCCCGGTCCGCGTGGGGGGCGCTCCCGCGCGACCCGCGGGCGGTGGACACGGCGGTGAAGCGCCTGCGCCAGAAGCTGGTCGGTACGGGGGTCGAGGTGCGGACCGTGCGCGGCTCCGGGTTCCGCCTCGAGGTCGGGTCGGCCGAGTAATTCGGGCGGTGCGCCGCGACCGGCCGCGTGGAGCGGCCGAGCCCTGCGCGCCCCGCGGCGCCTACTTGGCCAATGCCAGGAGTGCCTTCACTTCCTGCCGCAGCCGCACGACCTCCTCGCTGTAGAACGCGTAGCCGCCGGCGCTGGCATTGCGGGCCTGGTGTTTGCGGAGCGCCAACGTCGTGAGTGCGCGCACGTACTGCGCGTGGGGGATGCCGCGCGGCGTCCAGTCCTTGCGGTTGCGCTTGAACCAGCTCCCCGCGGCGCCGGCGTGGGCCAAGGGGACGAGGCCCTGCTGCACCTCGTCGGCGAGCTCACGCCGGATGGTGGCACGTTCCTCCCACAACGCGAACTGGAAGACCGCGAAGACGAGGATGAACTCGACCACGAAGAGCGCGAGGTTGGTGAACAGGTACATCGAGTTGCCGACGATGTCGCCGACGGTGAGCACGCCGTTCCACAGCGCGTGGATGCCCATGGCCACGCCGAACCCGATGGGGAGGGCCGCGATCTTCCACCCCCAGCCGCGGAACCGGGCGAACCCGAGCATCGCGCCCACGCAGCTCGTGGCCGTCGCATGCATGACCGCCGAGAAGAAGGTGCGCAGGACCACGGTGATCACCCACCCGAACGCGTCGCCGGAGGCGGCCACGTTGAGGAAGTAGAACAGGTTCTCGGTCATGCCGAAGCCGAGGCCGGCGGCAGCGCCGTACACGAACCCGTCGGTCGCGTTGTCGAAGTGGCGCGAGAACATGACCGCGAAGAGCACGAGCGCCTTCATCGGCTCCTCGACGATGGGCGCCACGATGGCGGCCGCGAAGGTCTGCGCGGTGTCCGGACCCATCACGAGGCCCAAGAGCGCGGTGAGCGACTCGTTGCCGATGAGCGCGAAGCTCACCGCGCCGCACGCGCCCCAGAGGAAGGTGAGCAGGAACAACCACAGCGGCTCACGATCGTGCCGGTCCATGTACCAGATGACCAACAAGAACGTCAGCATCGGGACAGACGCGCAGAACACGCTCAAGAGCGACAGGATGAGGAACACGCCGACTCCGGGGCCGCGACTCCTTATACCGAACCAACGCCAAGCGGCTCGAAAGAGGGCCGTCCCGCCGCGCCGCCGGCCCACCAAACCCGCTCGAAGTTCGACATCGCCACGCTCACCGAGCCGGGCCGGTACAGCCCCCCCTCACTCTCGCCTCCACGCCGCGCCGGTTCACGGCCGTCGCCACGCCCACCAAACCCGCTCGAAGTTCGACATCGCCACGCTCACCGACCCGGGCCGGTGCAGCCCCTCTCTCTCTTTCTCTCTCGCCTCCACGCCGCGCCGGTTCACGGCCGTCGCCACGCCCACCAAAATACCGCTCGAAGTTCGACATCGCCACGCTCACCGACCCGGGCCGGTGCAGCCAGACCCTCGCGGTTCGGCGTGCACCGTTGTGCCAAACGCCGCGGCCGTTGGCCGGCTCGGTGACGCGGCGGGTGACGGGTCGGGCGGAATTGGCTGAGCGGAGCGCAGGTTCGCTTGCGAACCTGCAGCGGAGCGAACGCCAATTTCGCCCGGCCCGGCAGGAC
>SXOM01000081.1 GCA_005776735.1 Pseudomonadota bacterium | reverse complement strand
CCGCCCCCGCGGCGCCCGCGGCGCCCGCCGCGCCGTCGGCCCCGTCGGCCCCGTCTGCGCCGGCGGGTCCCTCGCAGCCCGACAGGGCCAGAGACAGCAACGCGAACGCGGAGGGCCAGGTGAGAAGAGTGTGCGTGGTCACGGTGGAGTCTCCGGTGCTGGGAGGCGCGGGATGCGCGGGCCAGGGCCGTTCCACTTGCAGGCCGCGTGCCAGCGGACGGAACGGCCTTCTACGCCCACAGAGCGCGACGCCCCGGCCCCGACACGCCGAAGGTTCGGCGCGCGCCCACCCGGCGCGGGACGCGGATCGCGGGATCCCGGCTTCTCCGTCCGTTGGACAGCGCCGCCGAGGCGTCGGCGCGCCTGCCGAAATTTCGGCGGCACCTCCCGACGGCAGCGGGCCGATCGGAGTTAGCCAGGACCTCATGCCCGTTGTGCACCCCGAACACCAGGCCGAGGAGGGCTACCTCGGCGAGCGCATCCGGTGGGTGATTCGCCTCCGGTGGTTTGCGGTCGCCGGCCTGTCCGTCGCGGTAGTGGTGGCCCTGGCCACCCGCGCGGTCTCAGCGCACGTCGAGCTCCCGACGTTGGTGGCGCTGCTGGGCGTCGGAAATGCGGCGGCCACGCGGTGGCTCGCGTCGCGCACGTGGTCGCGCGCGCGCCTGGAAGCGATGCTCGAAGGGCACCTGGTCCTCGATGTCGTGCTGCTCGCCGCGATGTTGCACTGGTCGGACGGCGTGGAGAATCCGTTCGCGATGCTCTACGTCTTCCTGGCGGCAATCGCGGGGAAGTTGCTCCCCGCCGCCCGCGCCTACCGCCTCGCGGCCTTGGTCCTGGTGCTCCAGGGCCTGGTCGTCGCGGGCGAGCACTTCGGGGTCTTGACCCACCACGCCCTGGCGCCCCACGCGCGCGAAGACAAGGCGATCGAATCGTTCGGAACGGTCGTGGCCCACCTCGTCGCGCTCGGCCTCGCCGCCTTCGGTGTCGTGTACTTCATGTCTTCTTCGGCGGCGCGTTATCGTCGTGTCCGGGATGAGCTTGCAGCCGCCGAGGAGGCGGGGCGAAGGCGGGCTCGGTTCGCGGAGCTGGGGGAACTCGCGGGATGGGTGGTTCATTCGCTCCTCAACCCGGTGCAGGCGCTCGGTGCGTCGGTCGAGCTGGTCCGGGCCGGCGGTGCGCAGCCCGACCCTGAGACGCTCGAGGGGATGGAGGAGGCGATCGCCCGGATCCGCGCGCTGACCAGTCGCCTGCGCGCACACTCTCGGTTGGAGCCGCACGCGGCCCGTCGAGTCGCTGCGGCGGCCCTCGCGGACGAGGCCGGGCGAAGGGTCTCGGTCGCGGTCCCTTCGGCCACGATCCGGGTGCTCGACGATGCGGCCGGTGCCGACGTGAGCGTCGACGCCGAGCTGATCCTCGAGGCCCTCGCAAACGTGCTGAACAACGCCGTCGAGGCGAGCCCGCCGGGCGCCGAGGTCCGCGTCCACGTGCGCGCGGGCAGCGACAGCGTCGAGTTCGCCGTCGAAGACGACGGCGCGGGTGTTTCACCAGAAGATCTGCCCCGGCTGTTCGACCCGTTCTTCACAACCAAGCCGATCGGCAGGGGAACGGGTCTCGGCCTGGTGCTCGCGCGCCGGACGGTCGAAGCGCACGGGGGTGAGCTCCACCTGGTGAGCGAGTTGGGCGTGGGCACCTGTGTTTCCATCCGGCTCCCTCGTCGAGGGAGCCCGTGAGCCCCCCCGCGGCGCTGCGTGTCCGCGTCGTGGACGACGACCGGTTGGGCCGGCGAACCACGACGCTCCAACTGCAACAGGCGGGCTTCTCCGCCGACAGCGAACCGGACGCCGGAGGCGCCCTCGCGCGCCTTCGCTCCGAGCGTTGGGACATCGTCATCACCGACCTGCGCATGCCCCGGATGGATGGATTGGCGCTCCTCCGCGAGGTCCAGCGCGACCATCCCGGCGTCGACGTCGTGGTGATGACCGCGTTCGGGAGCGTCGAGTCGGCGGTCGAGGCCATGCGCGCGGGGGCGGCCGACTACGTGTCCAAGCCCTTCCCCTTTGCGGAGCTCGAGCTCCGGGTGCATCGAATCGCGCAACGGCGGCAGGACGCGCGGCACTTGCATGTGCTCACCGCGGCGCTCGACGTGCCGGCCCGCGACGGCCTGATCGGTCGCTCCGACGCGATGCGCGGCGTCCGCGAGCGCCTCGCGCTCTTCGCGCCGCACGCCGCGCCGGTGCTGATCACCGGCGAAACCGGAACGGGGAAAGAGGTCGTCGCACGCGCGCTCCACGCCGCCGGCCCGCGCGCCCACGCGCCGTTTGTCGCCGTCGCCTGCGGCGCGATCCCCCACGAGTTGGCCGAGAGTACCTTCCTCGGGCACGAGAAGGGGGCCTTCACCGGGGCCACCCAGCGCCGCCGCGGCTGCTTCGAACAGGCGCACGGGAGCACCCTGCTCTTGGACGACGTCGACGATTTACCCAGGGAGCTCCAGGTCAAGCTCCTCCGGGTGCTGCAGGAGGGGCTCGTCGCGCGCGTCGGCTCCGCCGAGGAGTTCCCCGTCGACGTTCGCGTCGTCGCCACCTCGAAGGTCGATCTCGCCGGCGCTGTGGCCGCCGGTCGGTTCCGCGCAGACCTGTACTACCGGCTGCGTGGGTTGGAGCTCGCCCTCCCGCCGCTCCGGGAGCGTGGCGACGACATCCTGCTGCTCGCAGCCCACTTCTTGCGACTCGCTGCGGCCGGCCAGGGGCGGCCGCCGGCCCGGCTCTCGGTGGCCGCTGCGAGCACGCTGAAGGCCGCCTCGTGGCCCGGCAACGTCCGGGAGCTGCGCCGGGCGATGGAGTCGGCCGACGTCCTGTGCGGAGGCGGCGAGGTGGGCGCTGAACACCTCCCTGGTGCGGCGACACGCACGGACGAAGGTCCATTCGTCCTGCGGTTGCCGCCCGGTGTGCCCGTCCGCATGCCTGACCTCGTCCGCAGGTTCGAGGCTGATCTGATCGCGTGGGCCATGGCGTCGGCGGGCGGGCAACAGACCCACGCCGCCGAACTGTTGGGCGTCCCACGGACCACGCTCCAGAGCAAGCTGCGCGCGGACGAGGGCTGAGCGCGCATCGCGCCGCGTCGCGCGCCAGTCCCGGATCCGCGAGCGGCCGGTCCCGGCGCGACGCCCTCGGCCTACTTGCCGCCGCGCCGCGCGGTGAGCGCGTCGGTGATGGCCTTGTAGAGCTCCTTCTCAGTGGTCGACGCCTTGGCCATGTACGCGTCGCGCGCGACCTTGGCCGGGCCTTCGAAGCTCGCCTTCTCCGCGGCGGTGGGCGTGTAGACCTGAACCTTCATCGCCGGGAAGTTCTCGAGGAGGATCGGGTTGAGCGCCCGGATCTCCTTGCGCATGCGGGGCACGAGCTCGGAGCGGGAGCTGAGCACGACCTTCTGGAGGTCGGCGGGCAGCGCGTCGAACCACGCCTTGTTGAACACGATCGCCGCGGGCTGGTAGATGTGCTCGGTGAGGGTGTAGTACTTGGTGGCCGACAACCACTGCGCCGCGGAGGCGTACAGCGGCGTCTGGTCGTAGCCCTGGATGACCCCGGTCTGCAACGAGGTGAGCACCTCGGTGGTGGGGATGGGCACCGGCGATGCGCCGAAGGCCTTGTACATCTCGAGGTGGACCGGGTTCTCCTGCGAGCGCATCTTGCGGCCCTTGAGGTCGGCCGGGCTCTTGATGAACGCGAACGAGGTGCCGAACGAGCGGTAGCCGTTCTCCGACCAGAAGCCGAGCGCGAGGCCGCGGGCGCGGAACGCCTTCTCGAGCGGGGCGAGCGCCACGCCGTCGAGGACGAAGTCGGCCTCTTCGGCCGAACGGAACAGGAACGGCAGCTCGAGCACGTTGAGCTCGGGCACGAGGCTCGCGATGGCGCCGGTAGAGCCCGCCACGCCCTGGATCTGGCCGCGCTGGGTCTGCTGCACGGTCTCGTTCTCGTCGCCGAGCATGCCGCCGAAGAACACCTTGACGGCGATCTTGCCGCCGGAGTTCTTCTCGACCATCGCCTTGAACTGGGTGAGCCCCTCGGACCACGGCGTGCCCTCGGGGGCGACCGTCGCGATCTTGAGGGTGTAGGCCGCGTCGGCGTGGGCGCGCGGGACGAGGAAGAAGAGCAGGGCGCAGAGCGAGCTGAGCGCGAGGAGGGTCCGCCGCATGGTTCTCCAGGGATGGCGCGCGGTTCTACCACAGCCGCGCGCCCTGACAACCCGTGAACGCGCCGGGCGCGTCCCCGACGCGCTATGCTCCGGCGCGATGCGCAAAGATCCCCGCGAGGTGCTCGGCCGCGGCTGGGCCTTCCCCTTCGGCTTCGACTCGGCCTCCGGCTCGGTGGCGTGGTCGGAATTCGAGGAGAACATCCGGCAGAACATCACCATCATCCTCGGCACGCGCCCGGGCGAGCGGCAGATGTTGCCGGCGTTCGGCTGCCGCATCCACGAGATGATGTTCGCGCCGAACACGCGCAACACCAGCTCGATCGTGGCACACCACGTCCGCGAAGCGCTCACCCGGTGGGAGCCGCGCATCGAGGTGGTGCGGGTCGAGGCCACGCCCGAGGTCGGCGGCAGCATCCGGGTCGAGGTCGAGTACAAGATCCGGGCGACGGACGCGGTGCAGAGCTTGGCGCTCGCGTTCGGGGGCTAGCGGATGGAGGCGGGCACGGTCGTCGCGGTGCGCGTGCAGGTGATCGACCTGAAGAGCTTCACGCTCGACCTGCAGGTGCCGACGTACCTGCCGGCGCGCGACCTGAGCCAGCGCATCGCACGCGACGCGGGGCTCGACGCGCACTGGCCCGACGGCAAGCGGCGGCTGTACTACCTCCGCGCGCGCGGCCGCCTCTTGACCGAGGGCGAGCGGCTCGACGAGCTGGGCGTGGTCAACGGCGAGCTGGTGTACCTGCTCCCGGAGCCGCCGGCGGGGAGCGGCGTCGTCGAACAGCCGCCCGAATACCCGGAGACGCACGACTACGCCGTCGCGGGCTGGGGCACCCTCGCGGCCACGTTCGCGGGCGTGGTCGCGTGGGCGGTCCTGTGGGGCGTGGCGCTGACCGCGAGCCTGGACTGGCTGGTGACCACCGCGCCGGGCCTGGCGCTCGGGTTGTTGTGCGCGTCGCTCGCGCGACATGCCTGGGGAGGCGCCGGGAACCGCGTCCGCATCGTGCTCACCGCGTTGGTGCTCGTCGTCGCGATCGTGCTGGTCGCGTTCCTCACGCCGGTCATCGTCAACGAGACCGACCCGCTCGAGGTGTTCGCGCGCGCCATGCCGGGGTTCATCCTCGGCGTGGTGGGCGTTTTCCTGGGGTGGGTGGCGTGGTGGGGCGCGGTCGAGGCGCTCCCGTCGCGCGGGGTGCAAGAGGTGGAGAAGCAGGTGGTCGTCGAGCAGGCGGTCGCGTGCGCGATCTGCGGGCAGGGCGTCGCGGCCGACGTGCGACACAACTGCCAGCACGGCTGCGGCAAGGTCTTCCACGCCGGCTGCCATCGGGCCAAGGCGGCGACCTACCGGGGCGATGCATCGCGGTGCGGAGTGTGCAACCAGCGCGTCGCGTGAGCGGCGGCGGGCGGCCTACTCTTCGCTTTCGGCGCCGGCCTCGGCCTCGGCGGCTTCGGGTGCGCTGCCGATGCGTCGGCTGCGCGCCGACCAGCGCCCGCCCGCGTCGTCGGCGGGCGGCACCGGGAACTCGCCGAACGAAGCGGCGTCCCAGTCCAGCCGCAGCTCGTAGAGCGCACGGTCCCACCGGGCGAGCATCGGCGGGATGGCGAACGGCACGGGGAAGGAGCCGGCCTCGGCGGCGACCCGACGCAGCGTGTCGTCGGCCTCGAGGGGCTCCAGGGTGTAGATCGCGAGCGCGGGGCCGTGTTTGTCCTGGTGGAGCAGCACGACGGCGCGCGCGTGTTCGAGCACCGCAGGGATGGCGGACGCGGCGTAGAGCTCGACCGGGAGCTGCGCCGGGTCGGCGAAGCCGCAAAGGTGGTAGAGTGCTTCGAAACACGCTTCGTCGGGTGCGTGGTCGACGATCACGAAGCCCTCGGCGCGGGGGGCGGCGACCCCGTCGGCTTCGCCGTCGACCATGACGTCGACCACGGGGCCGGCGGCCGGGGCCACCCAGCGGACCACGGGCCGGGTGCGGACGCCGCCCCCGAGCGGCTCGACCCAGTCCTCTTCGAGCACCATCCCCGCGGGGAGGGCGCGTGGGTCGCCCGCGTGGGCGAAGCCGTAGATGGCCGCGCCCGGGAAGAGGGCGGACAACGCTTCGCCCGCGCTCACGCCCGCGTGCCGGAAGCCGCGAAGCGCGTCGCGCGCGCTGTCGTCGGTGAAGCGGGCGCCGCTGAGCACGGTGCGGAAGACGGTGGTGCCCGGCGTGTCGGGCAGACCCTCGAGCCACCGCTCCCGCCCGCGGCAGAGCCGGCTCGGCGAGGCGGTGTCGAGCGTGTCGTTGCTGTAGCCGAAGGCCCGGACCATGGCGGCGCGGCTATTCCGGATCGCAGGTCGGGGCCACGGTGGCCGGTTCCCGTCCCGGGGTTAGCACGCGGCCGCCGGGGGGCCATCGTGGCCGAGCGCTTCTACGTCACCACGCCGATCTACTACGTCAACGACGCACCCCACATCGGGCACGCGTACACCACCATCGCCGCCGACACCATCGCGCGGTGGCACCGCCTGTGCGGCCGGGACACCCGGTTCCTCACCGGCACCGACGAACACGGCCAGAAGGTGATGCGCGCGGCGGCGAAGCTCGGCCGCACGCCGCAGGAGCACTGCGACCTGCTGCACGAACGGTTCAAGGCGCTGTGGGTCAAGCTCGGCGTGCAGTACGACGACTTCATCCGCACCACCGAGCCGCGGCACCAGGCGGTGGTTCGGGCGTTCCTGCAGAAGTTGTGGGACAAAGGCGAGATCTACCCCAAGGACTACGCGGGTTGGTACTCCACGAGCGCCGAGCGGTTCTGGACCGACGACGAGGTGGCGGTCGCGAGCTGGCAGAAAGCGCACCCGGGCACCCAGGGGAGCGCGGTCGCGCCGGCCGAGCCGGTCGCGGACCTCGTCGCGAAGTTGAAGTCGGGCGCGCTGTCGCCGGTGTGCCCGGACTCCGGCCAGCCGGTGGAGTGGATCACCGAGCGGAACTTCTTCTTCCGGATGGGCGCCTACCAGGACCGCCTGCTGGCCCACATCGAGGCCCACCCGCGCTGCATCCAGCCCGACAACCGGCGCAACGAGGTCCTCGGCTTCTTGCGGAAGCCGCTCGAGGACCTGTGCATCAGCCGCCCGAAGGCGCGATTGCCGTGGGGCATCCCGCTCCCGTTCGCGGAGGACTACGTCACCTACGTGTGGTTCGATGCGCTCACCAACTACGTGAGCGCGCTCGGCGAGCCCGGGGGCGAGCTGCACGCCCGCTACTGGCCGGCCGACCTTCACCTGGTGGGGAAGGACATCCTCACCTTCCACACCGTCTACTGGTTCAGCATGCTGATGGCGCTCGGGCTCGAGCCGCCGCGCCAGGTGTACGCCCACGGGTGGTGGACGGTGAAGCGCGAGAAGATGTCCAAGTCGGTGGGCAACGTGGTCGACCCGATGCGCCTGGTGGACGTCTTCGGGGTCGATGCCACGCGGTACTTCCTGCTGCGCGAGATCCCCTTCGGGTACGACGGCGACTACTCGCCGGAAGCGGCGCTCTTGCGCTTCAACAGCGACCTGGTCAACGACTTCAGCAACCTCGTGCACCGCGTGGTCAAGTGGGCGGACGTGCCGCTGGCCGAGGCGGGGCAGCTCGGCGAGTTGGATGCCGCGCTCTTGGCCGCGGCGGAGCGGGCCACGGCCGGCTTCCGCGTGCAGGTCGAGGCGCTGCAGTTCCGCGACGCGCTCGAGGCCCTGTGGGAGCTGGTGCGCGCCGGCAACAAGTACGTGGACAGCGCGGCGCCGTGGGCGCTCGCCAAGGCCGGGGACACCGCGCGGCTCGCGCAGGTGCTCCGCGCGCTCCGCGAGGTGCAGCGCATCGTGGTGTCGCACCTCGCGTGCGTGATGCCCGCGACCGCGGCCGACGTGCTCGGGCGGCTCGGCCTCTCCGCGCCCGACCTGCGCGTCCAGTTCGACGTGCTCGCCGCCGACTCCACCGCGCGCGCCGGCGATCCGCTCTACATGCGCCTGGACGCCGAGCCCACGCTCGCCGCCCTGGGCGTCGTCCCTGCCGCGGCGCCCGCCGCGGTGTCCGCCCCCAAGCCCGCCAAGGAGCCTGCCGTGTCCGAGACCGCCGCCACCCCCGCCACGATCACCTACGACGAGTTCGCCAAGGTCGCGCTCCGCGTCGGCCTCATCCAGTCCGCCGAGAAGCACCCCAACGCCGACCGGCTACTCGTCCTGAAGGTGGACGTGGGGGAAGAGGTCCCCCGCCAGATCGTCGCGGGCATCGCGAAGTTCTACGAGCCTGAGGTCCTGGTCGGCAAGCGCGTGGTCGTCGTCACCAACCTCGCGCCCGCCAAGCTGCGCGGCGTGGAGAGCCAGGGCATGCTCCTGGCCGCCGGCGGTTCGGAGATCGCGTCGTTGCTCATGCCCCTCCACGAGGTGGCCGCCGGCGCGGTGGTGAAGTAGCGGCGGCCTGCGCCGTATCGCGCAGATTTTGCAACCAGGCCCTTGTCACACCCCGTGTCCTTGTGTCGTTAATGCGTCCGACCTTCGGAGATTCCAGGCATGCGCTTCCGTCCCTCCTTCATCCTCTCGCTCACCGCCATGGCGTGCACCGAGTACTCGATCGAGCCCGGCAACAAGGTGAACGACGCCGACGTTGAGGACGGTGAGCCCGACATCGTGGTCGATCCCGTCAAGATCGACTTCGGCGACGTGAGCGTCGGCGACGGCCTGACGGTCTCCGAGGTGGTCACGATCGAGAACGTCGGCGATGCCACGCTCAACATCGCGGACGTGCGCCTGGCCGACGAGACCATGCCCTACGAGATCTCGGGCCTGGGCGCCGTGATCGTGCCGCCGGAAGGCAAGACCACGTTCACGGTCACCTTCTCGCCGATCACCGCGCAGGAGTACAACACCAAGGTCCTCGTCGACAGCAACGATCCCGACGAGGCGACCTCCGAGGTCAAGATCCTCGGCCAGGGCGTCGCCCCGATGATCGAGGTCAGCCCCGCCGAGTACGACTTCGGCACCATCTACATCGGCTGCATCAGCCCGCAGCCGATCACCATCTCCAACCTGGGCAACGCCGACCTCACGGTCACCGGGTTCGAGTACATCACCGCGAGCAACGACCTCGACATCGACGAGAACGAGGCGGTCAACGGTGAGCTTCCCTGGGTGGTCGCCCCCGGCGAGTCCAAGGAGGTCTACATCGACTACGCGCCGCTGGACGACTACCCGGACGAGGGCACGCTCGTCGTCGCCAGCGACGACCCGGCGCGGCCCGAGGCGTACGCCCACCAGACCGGCGCGGGCGAGCTCTACGGCGAGAACCTCGACGTGTTCGAGCAGGCGCTCAAGTCGGCCACCGACATCCTGTTCATCATCGACAACTCCTGCTCGATGTCGGACGAGCAGTCCAACCTCAGCACCAACTTCACGGCGTTCGCCGAAGAGTTGGAGACGTTGGACGTCGACTTCCAGCTCGCGGTCATCACGACGGACAACCCCGACTTCCGTGGGGACATCCTCGACGAGTCGACCTCGAACCTCGTCGACGAGTTCACCACGCAGGCCGTGGCGGGCATCAGCGGGTCGGGCAACGAGATGCCGACCGAGATGTCGTACCAGTCCGGTCAGTCCGGCGGCGACTCCGGCCCCGGGTCGGACTTCCTCCGCGACGACGCGCTCCTCGCGTACATCTACGTGTCGGACGAGCCCGACTCCAGCCCCGACTCCTGGGCCAACTACCTGGCCTACGCGCAGGGCCTCAAGTCCGACTCCGACATGTTCATCGCGCACGCCATCTCGGGCGACTGGCCGAGCGGCTGCGGTGGTGCGTCGGCGACGAACAACGTCTACGAGATGACGGTCGCCACGGGCGGCCTGTACCTCTCGGTGTGCGCGACCGACTGGGCGAGCCACCTCAAGGCGCTGGTCGACAGCTCCACGCTCGACCTCTCCTCGTTCGAGCTGAGCGACTTCCCGGTTCCGAGCACCATCGTGGTGACGGTCGACGGCGTGGTGCAGACGAGCGGCTGGACGTACGACGCGGTCGACAACTCGGTGAACTTCGACGACGACCACATCCCCGCGGGCGGGTCGACGATCGAGGTGCAGTACGCCCTCTACGGCAACTGCTCCGAGTAGTCGCCTCCCGGACCGTTCGCAGCCCGGCCCCGGCCGGGCTGCGCGCGTTTTGGTGGCCGCGACGCGCACCGACCGGGAGCCGGTGCAGCAAGCCCCTCGCGGTTCGGCGTCCTACCGCTGTGCCAAACGCCTCCCTGCGGTGGCCGGTTCGGAGACGCGGCGGGTGACGGGTTTAGGTGAACGGCTTGCGCCCCTTCGGGTGCAGGGCGAGGTTGTACGCGATCGAGATGCGCTCCTCCTCGGAGGTGTGCGGGTGGACGAAGTGGTAGAGCGACGACGGGAAGAGGACCGTCATGCCGTCCTTCGGCGCGATGACGAAGTTGCCGCCCTGGCCCATCGGGCTCATCCACGGCGTCGGGTTGAGGAACTCGATGTGGCCCGAGGGGTCGCCGGGCGGGTTGTGGGCCATGCTGCCCACCTGGACGTAGAAGACGCCCGACCAGTGCAGCGGGAAGTGGTGATGCGGCGCGTTCCACCCGTTGGGGCCGAGTACGTTGGCCCAGGCCCCGCCGAGGCTGAGCTCGAGCCCCTGCCACCCGTGGTAGTACTTGCCGAGCGCGAGGTGCGCGAACTTCAAGACGCGCTTGAGCACCCACGCCACGTGCTCGTTCGGCTCGAGCGCGAACTCCTCGCCGGAGTGCCACGCGTTGCGGTTGGAGCGCATCACGCCGCGTTGCCGCGACTTGTGGTCGAGGATGTGCGCCACCAGGGCCGCCTGATGCTCCTCGAAGCCCGAGATCTGCGTGGGGAAGATCGGGCTCGAGAACAGCTGGATCGGACTGAACGGGTCGGGTTGGCTCATCGGACGCTCCCGAAGATCACGTATCGTCGCCCGGACCGGGAACCACGCGCCCGGACTCGCTACAATTGAGGGGTGACCCGCGCCGCCTCCATCAGCCCCTCCATGCGCCGCACGCTGCTCGTCGGCGTCGGCATCGTCGTCTTCATCTGTGGGTCGGCGTTGGCGAGCCCGGCGCGCATCACGCTGCACGTGCCCCCGCGCGCGGAGGGCACCGAGGCCCCGTCCGAGGCGCGCGTGGCGCGCGTCCGGGCCGACATCACGCACCTGGCGGTGACCATCGGGGAGCGCAATCACCAGGCGCCGTCGGCCCTCGCCGCCGCCGAGGCCTGGGCCGAGGCCGAGCTCGTGACGGCCGGGTGGTCGGTCGTCCGCCAGGACATCGACGGCGTGGCCCACAACCTCGTCGCCACACGGGTTCCCGTCGACGCCAAGCCCGACCGCCCCATCGTGCTCGTCGGGGCGCACCTGGACACCGCCGAGGGCACCCCCGGCGCCGACGACAACGCCTCCGGCGTCGCGGCGCTCTTGGAGCTCGCGCGCAACCCGCGCCTCGGCGCCGGCGGCCGCGAGGTGCGTGTCCTGGTCTACGGCAACGAGGAGCCACCCTATTTCCAGACCGCGAAGATGGGCAGCCGCGTGCACG
Organism: Pseudomonadota bacterium; assembly: GCA_005776735.1. Taxonomy (GTDB): domain Bacteria; phylum Myxococcota_A; class UBA796; order UBA796; family SXON01; genus SXON01. Next base: position 6,015 of record SXOM01000081.1, on the reverse strand, counting down.
CCCAGGCGGCCAAGGCCGCCGGTGAGGAGTTCGCCGCGGTCTGGGTGCTCGAATCGGTCGGCTACTACGACGAAGCGGCCGGCTCGCAGGCGTGGCCCCCGGGCTTCGGCCTGTTCATGCCCGGCACCGCCGACTTCCTGATGTTCGTGGGCAACCCCGCCTCGTGGGAGCAGGTCCAGACCGGTTTGCGCCACTTCCGGGCCGGGAGCACCCTTCCCGCCGCGGGCGCGTCGGTTCCCGGGAGCCTGGAAGGGGTGGATTGGTCGGACCACGCCGAGTACTGGCGCACCGGGCAATCGGCGGTCATGGTCACCGACATGCCGCCGCTGCGAAATCCGCACTACCACGAGCCGACCGACCTGCCCGATCGGGTCGATGCGGTGCGGGTCGCGGCGGTGGTCGACGGGATGGAGTCGGTGCTCGGCGTCCGCGGGGCGTCGCCGCGTTAGTCGCGTGGACCTCGAGGGCCCATGCGTCGCCTGTTCTTGACCCGCCGCTCCCCGTATGCGCGGAAGGTGTGGCTCGCCTGCCTGCGCAAGCACCTGCCGGTCACGCTCGAGCTCGTCGATCTCGCGGTGCGCTCGCCCGAGTTCGTGGCGCTCTCGCCGCTCGGGAAGGTCCCGGTGCTCGTCGACGAGGACGGCACGGTCGTGTGCGACTCCACCGTGATCTGCGAGTACCTGGAGGACCGGTACGAAGCGGTGCCGCTCCGCCCCCAAGGGTGGGAGGCGCGCCTGGCCCTGCGTGAGCTCGAGGAGCTCGGCGACAGCCTCGCCGACCAGGCGATCGCCGTGTGGTTCGGCCGCCAGAAGGGCGACAGCGCCGCCGTCGACAAGGCGACCCGGATCAGCGCCCGCATCCTCGACACCATCGAAGCGAGCGCGCCCCCGCCGGGCGGTTCGTTCCTCCCGGCGTGGAGCTACGCCGACGCGGCGATCCTCAGCGCCCTCGGCTACCTCGAGTTCCGGCTCGGGCCCGGGTGGCGCGAGGGTCGCCCCGCGCTCACCGCGTGGTTCGAGGTGGCAGACGCCGAACCCGACGCGGTGACCACGCGGCCGGTCGGGTAGCGGCCACCCCGGGGCCCCGCCCGGGTGCGGTGACGATCGTTGCGCCTACGGCCGTCGGTCGGAGCGCCGGCGCCGGCTGGCGCCCAAGACCCCCGCCGCCACGACCCCCCACGCTGCGCCCCCGGCACCGGCGCTGCCGCACGCACACCCCTCCGGCTCCACGATCTGCGCGGCGCCGCGACATTCGCTCCAGTCGGTCCACACGCACGCTTCGCAGTCGCGGGTGCGCACGCCGTCGTCGGAGCAGGCCTGGTCCTGCGCTTCGCCGTCTTCGCACTCGCAGTCGGTGGCGATGGGGACCAGGCGCAGGGCGTCGATGCCGACGGTCGTTCCGAGGTTGTCGTCGTCGTCGGCCAGGTCGGAGACCCGCACCTCCTGGCTGCCCGACGCCCCGAACGTGAAGCTGCCGAGGAGCGACCACTCGTGCGCCGCCGCCTGGTCGACGGTGACGGTGTCCACGCCGCCCTCGTGCGCGACGGTGTAGACGGCGCCCGCCGTGGGCCCCTCGAGCGTGGGCACCCACACCCACACGTCGTAGGTGCCGGCCCGCTCGAAGGACAGGGGCCAGGTCAGGGCGTCGTCGCCGCCGTCGTCGACCGGGGTGGTGTACGCGTGACCGCCGTGGCCGTCGATCGCCGACATCTGGCCCTCGGGGCAGGCGCACGCGTCGTCCTCTTCGACCACCGACTCCCCCTCGGCCGCGATCGCGCAGCTCCCCGAGCAGGCTTCGGTCGGGTGCCACGCGAAGGCTTCGAGCGCGGCGTCGTCGCCGTCGAACCGATCGCGGTCGACGTCGGCGTTGATGCCCGCGACGCTGCCGGTGGCGCTGTATTGCCAGAACGTCCACTCGCTCCACGGCTCGGGGACCAGCGGACACGAGTCGACCCAATTTGCGGTCCACAGCGGGTGTCGGGAGTAGTCGGCGTCGTCGGTGAGGTAGGTCCAGCCGTAGGCGCCGGCGTAGATCATCGGGACCACGCCGAGCTCGCTCTCCACCACGTCCATCCACGTCTGGATGTTCGCCACCATCTGGTCGGTGGAGACGTCCTCGTTGTCGCCCTGCTCGACGTCGAGGGTGGGCGGGAGGTCGCCGTCCTCGAGGGGGCCCATCTCGTCCAGCAGCATGCGCGCCTGCTCGGTGGGGTCGTCGTTGCCGTCGAAGTACTGGTACACCCCCCGGCGCACCCCCACCCGCTTGGACTCCGACCAGTTGCGGGTGAACTGCGTGTCGTAGGTGCCGAGGCCGTGCGAGACGCGCATGATCGCGAACTCGACGCCGTCGCCGGCCACGGCGTCCCAATCGATGGTGCCTTGCCAGTACGAGACGTCGATGCCTTCGACCACGTCGGGACCTTCGCACACGTTGCGGTACATGGCCCGCTCGACGCCGGCGAGCGGCCGCGGCTCGGGGGAGGTGCAGGCGAAGAACGCGAAGAGCATGGCGAACCGCGGGGCTTCTACCGGGGTCAGCGGTCCGTGAAAAGCCGCCGGTCCACACTTGCGGAATTCCCGCCGCTCAGAAAGACTGGCAGCCGCGAGGATCTCCATGCTGCTCAGCCTCCTTTTCCTGGCGTGCCAGGACTCCAAGACCATCGGCGGCGACGACACCGGCGAGCCCGCAGACACCGACACCGACACCGACACCGACCCCGACTCGGACACCGACATGGACACCGACACCGACCCCTGGCAAGAGGTCGACTGGACCGGCTACGTCGGCGAGCGCACCTTCAAGGGCGAGACGTGGGGCTACTCCTGCGAAGAGAGCAGCGACGACGCCGGCGTCGAGCTCACCGAGGGCTCCGAGTACGAGCAGCTCACGACGCTCTGCCCGCTCTGCTCCCACTTCTACGAGAACGAGCCGGCCGAAGAGTCGGTGTGCGACGGCTACCTGCCCTTGGGCACCACCTACCGCGCGCTCCTGGTCACCGACGCCGGCGTGGCCGCCTACTTCTACACCGAGGACGAAGGCACCCTCGAGGAGTCGGGCACCGACTCGGCCACGGGCTTCGACGGCGCCACGCTCGAGTTCGACTACGAGATCTCGGTCTACGGCATCCCGGTCGCGGTCAACGGCTATATGCAGTTTGGCGGCTGACTTGGGACAGCGGAAGGTCGTCCACCGCGGGCGGGTGGGCGAGTTCGGGCTGGACACGGTCACGCTGCCCAACGGCCGCACGGTCACCCTCGAGGTGTTGCGGCACCCGGGCGCGGCGGCGGTCGTGCCGCTCCATGACGACGGCAGTGTCACGCTGATCCGCCAGCACCGGCACGCGGCGGGCGGCATGATCTGGGAGATTCCGGCAGGGAAACTGGAGCCGGGGGAGCTTCCCGAGCCGTGCGCACGGCGCGAACTGGAGGAGGAGGCGGGGCTGCGGGCGGGCGAGGTGCGGCATTTGACGTCGATCTTCACCACGCCGGGTTTCACCGACGAGGTCATCCACCTGTACGTCGCGGAAGGCCTCGTGCCGGTCCCCGCGCGCCCCGAGGACGACGAGGTCATCGAGCTTCATCGGTTCGCGCCGGCCCAGGTTCGTGCGATGATCCACGCGGGCGAGGTTCGTGACGCAAAGACGCTCGTGGCGCTGTTGATGGTCCTCGGGCCGTAGCCCCCGGTGGGCGCCGCCCCGCGACAGGCCGGGCCTCGATCGGAGCGGGCGGGCGGCGCGCGCGGTGCGGGCCGCTACCACACCCCGGGCAACAGCCGCCACCGCACGTCCGCCATGTACGCGGCGTAGGTCGAGTCCTCCCCGAGCAGGCGCTCCTCGGCCAACAGGCGCGGCACCTGGCACGCCCAGCTCACCGCGTAGAAGGCGAAGTTCAGGGGATCGGGGTTCATTCCGAGGACCGCGAGGTGCGTGAGCAGGTAGCCCGCGTACATCGGGTGTCGGACGAAGCGGTACGGTCCGCCGAGGACCAGCTCCCGGCGCGCGGCGACGAGGCCGAAGTTGCGCCCGAGCCACACCTTGGCGCCGACCTGGACCACGAAGCCCGCCAACCACAAGAGCGTGACCACCCGCGTGGGGAGGTGCGTTTCGCCGAGGCCGCCGGTGACCAGGAGCGGTGCAGTCGTGGCGGCGAAGGCCAAGGCCCAGTCGCCCGGGCGCACGCTGATGGCGCGGGCGGGCCGGCGAACGAGCAGGAACAGGACGATCATGCCCTCGCTGACGAGCTGGAACTTGCCGAACTCGAGGCCGTGCCCGTCGAGGATGCGCCACACCAGCCACCCGTAGAGCCCGAAGACCAGGGCCCGCTCCAGGGCGTCGACGAAGCTCGGGGGGAGTCGCTCCACGCGCCCCGATAACGCGCGGGGCGCGCTACTCGGCGGGCGCTTCGGCCGCGGCGGTCTCCCCGGCCACGAAGCCGCCGTACCAGCACGCCGACGCGCTCCCGTTGAAGCCGGCCCCTGAGCCGCCGCCGGGGACCATGCCCGCCACCTCGCCCGCCGCGTAGAGCCCTGGCACCGCCTCGCCCTGGGGGGTGAGCACCCGCGACGCGAGGTCGGTCCGCACGCCCCCGAAGTTCTTGGCGAGCCCCGCCCGGAGCCGGAGCGCGAGCCACGGCGGACCGGTGAGGGCGGCGCGCGGCTCGATGAGGCGACCGAACGCGTCGACGGTGGTGTCGGCGGCCATCTGGTTGAACGCGTCCACCGTGGCGGGCAGCGCGGTGAGGCCGGTCAGCTCGGCCAGCTCGGTGAGCTCGTCGGCCTGGGCGACGTCGGGCGAGCCCCACGCCGCGAGGTCGGCCACGGTGTAGGTCTCCGGAACCGCGAGGTCGGCGAGGTTGTAGCCGGGGGGCGAGAAGGTCAGGTCGGTCGCGACCTGTCCGCCGGTGACCAGCCAGATGTCGCCCGCCGGCGCTTCGGCCACGGTGGAGTAGTCGCCGAGCATGGTGTCGTCGGCGAAGCGGACGCCGTCGCCGCCGACCAGGATGAACGTTTCGGTGTGGTTGAGGACGAGCGCCTCGGCGCCCTCGAAGCGGGGGTCGCGCACCGAGTGGAAGTAGGTGCCGATCTGCTCAGGCTGCTCGCGGCCCGCGCCCACTTGGACGAGGAACGGGAGCGCCAGACCTTCGGAGTAGGGGCTCGTCTCGAAGAGCAGGTCGAGGGCGGCGAGGTCGGGCCGCACCTCGGCGACCGCGTCGAGCTGACGCAGGAAGCCGCCGGTGGCGAGGATCACCGCCCCCGCGCGCAGCTCGTGGTCGGCCGCGGCGCCCGCGGTACGCGCGGTGACGCCCACGACGCGCCCGGCCTCGAGGAGCGGCCCCGTCACCTCGGTGCCCAGGCGCAGCTCGGCGTCGAGTCCGGCGGTGAGGGTCGCGAACCGGTCGGCGTCCGGGGGCCAGGCCACGGGGTGGAGGCGGTTGATGGTGTCGTTGTCGGTCGGCGTCGGCGGGAAGAGGGGCAGGCCGTGCGCGGCCGCGCGCTCCAGGGTCGCTGCGCTCGCGGCGATGTAGGCGGCGGCGCCGTTGTCGGCGGGATCGACCCCCGTGGTGCCGGCCCAGTCGGCCGTTGCCGCTGCCAAGGTGTCGACCACGCCGGCCTCCTCGTGCCACGGCGTGACCGCGCCGTAGAGGAGGCCGGCGTGACGCAGGCCGGGCCCGCCGAAGTCGGCCCGCTCGAGCAGGAGCACCTCTGCGCCCGCCTCCGAGGCCGCCCACGCCGCGGCGATGCCGGCGGGACCGCTTCCCACCACGATCACGTCGAATCGTTCGGCGGCGCCGGTGTCGGGAGCCGTGTCGGCGTCCGGGGTGGACGAGGCCGGCGTGGAGCCGGCGGTGCAGGCCAGGAACAGGACGAGCATGGCGGCGACGACACCACAATGTCAGGCCGATGTCAAGGCGCGGCATGACGGCGAGGCGCCAGGACCGCTTGACGGGACGCGCCCCGGCGCATATATGCGCGGCCGAACGGGGTGTAGCTCAGCCTGGCTAGAGCGCTTGGTTTGGG
>SXOM01000080.1 GCA_005776735.1 Pseudomonadota bacterium | reverse complement strand
CAGCGGCCTCCGCATCTCCAAGGCGGCGGACGACGCCGCGGGGCTCGGCGTGGCCGAGAACCTGAAGGTCGCCGCGCGGTCCGCCAAGGTGGCCCAGCGCAACACCGCCGACGGCGTCTCGATGATCGCGGTGGCGGAAGGCTCCGCCAGCGAGGTCGGCAACATCCTCGGCCGTATGCGTGAGCTGGCCGTCCAGAGCTCCTCGGAGACCCTGGGCGACGACGAGCGCGCCTACATCCAGGACGAGTTCGCGGCGCTGTCCGCGGAAGTGGACCGCATCGCCAACGTCACCGAGTTCAACGGCCAGAAGTTGACCGACGGCTCGACCACCACGGTGGGCGTGCAGGTCGGCATCAACGCCACCGCCGACGACCAGGTCGACATCACGCTCGGCGACCTCACGGCGGCCACCCTCGGCGTGGACACCGGCGCGATCGACATGAGCACCGCCAGCGGCGGCTCGTCCGCGATCACCGCGATCGACACCGCCATCGAGACCGTGAGCGGCTACCGCTCCGACCTCGGCGCCGCCGAGAACCGCCTCAACAGCGCGCTCAACAACCTCGAGACGTTCACCGAGACGACGCTCGCGGCCGAGAGCCAGATCCGCGACGCCGACTTCGGCTACGAGACGGCGGAGATGAGCAAGAACCAGATCTTGCAGCAGGCCGGCACCGCCATCCTCGCCCAGGCCAAGAGCATGAACCAGGGCGCGCTCCAGCTCATCAACTGAGCCGGGATCGACCGCAGAAGCGACCCGGCGTCCACAGCAACGGACGCCGGGTCCCGCCTTTTTCGATCGGCGAACCTACTTTCCGCTCAAGCATTCCTCACCCTGGCCGAACGGAGGTCATCGAGTCATCGTGGCTCGAAAATCGGCCCCCCGCCGGGGTGGCAAGGAGTGAAGGATGGCACTTACCGTCAACACCAACACGGCGGCCAACTCAGCCCTCAACAAGCTGGGTCAGACGGGTCGTCAACTGTCGAAGTCGTTCCAGCGCATCTCGTCGGGCCTGCGCATCTCGCACGCCGCAGACGACGCGGCGGGCCTGGGCGTCGCCGAGAACCTGAAGGTGGCGTTCTCGTCGTCGAAGATGGCGCAGCGCAACATCGGCGACGGCATCAGCATGATCGCCGTCGCGGAAGGCGCGAGCTCCGAGGTGACCAACATCCTCGGACGCATCCGGGAGCTCGCCGTGCAGAGCGCCTCGGAGACGCTCGGCACCAACGAACGCCAGTACATCCAGGACGAGTACACCGCGCTCGCCTCGGAAATCGACCGCATCGCCAACGTCACCGAGTTCAACGGCATGAACCTCACCGACGGTTCGACCGGGACGGTGGGGGTGCAGGTGGGCATCAACAACACCACCGACGACCAGGTCGACATCACGCTCGGCGACCTCACCGCGACCACCCTCGGAGTGGACACCGGCGCGATCGACCTGAGCACGGCGGCGGGTGCCGCGAGCGCGCTGAGCCTCGTCGACACCGCGATCAGCACCGTGAGCTCGTACCGCTCCGACCTCGGCGCCGCCGAGAACCGCCTGAACTCCGCGTTGAACAACCTCGAGATCTTCGCCGAGAACACCAAGGCGGCGGAGAGCCAGATCCGCGACGCGGACTTCGGGGAGGAGACGGCGAACCTCTCCAAGTGGCAGATCATGCAGCAGGCAGGCGTCGCCGTGCTGGCCCAGGCCAAGAACCTCAACCAGTCGGTCACGCAGCTCCTCCAGAGCTAGCTGCCGGAGAGCCGCGGCCGCGCCCTCGCGGGTCGCGGCCGCCTCCTTTTTTGACGTTGCTCCTCAAGCGGCGCCGTCTGGTGCCGATGACAGGTACAGCCTCCGCGGAGGGGGGCCCCCATGGGAATCAGCGTAGGCGGCATCGTCTCCGGACTCGACACCGACACGATGATCGCCACGCTCGTCGCGGCGGCGCGTACGCCGGCCGACGTGATGGAGGTCGACCTCGAGGAGCTCGAGGACCGGCGGGACGCGTACGACGAGCTCGTGTCGCAGGTCGAGGCGTTGCAAGACGCGCTCGAGGCGATCGACTCGTCCGACGAGCTACGCGCCACCACCGCGAGCAGCAGTGACGAGGGCTCGGTGACCGTCGAGGCCCTGGGGGCGGCGCTCGCGGGGCGCTACACGGTGGAGGTCACGGCCCTGGCGAGCTCCGAGACCGAGGTGTCGGATGGGTTCGCCGACAAGGAGACGACGGGGATCGTCGCCGAAGGCACGCTGTCGATCACCTACGCCGGGGAGACCACGGCGCTGACCATCGACTCCACCAACTCATCGCTCGAAGAGGTGGCGGAGCTGATCAACGACAACGTCGACGGGGTCACCGCGTACGTGATGGACACCGGTGACGCCACCACGCCCTATCGCCTGGTCATCGCCGGCAAGGACACGGGCGCGTCGAGTACGCTGACGATCGACACGTCGGGCCTCACGGGCACCGGCACCGTGCCCACCTTCACCGAGACCTCGACCGCCAGCGACGCTTCGCTGACCGTGAACGGCATCACGGTCACCAGCGCCGACAACACCGTCGGCGACGTGGTGAGCGGCCTCACGTTCAACCTGGAGGACGTCACGACCTCTGCGGTCACGGTGACCGTGGAGACCGACGTCGACACGACGGTCGAGACGCTGACCACCTTCGTGGACGCCTACAACGCGCTGCGCCAGTACATCCGTACGCACCGCGCCTACGACGACGAAGCCGAGATCAAGGGCGAGTTCGTCGGCGAGTCGACGGTGGTGGGGCTGATGCAGTCGTTGCAGTCGGTCGTCGGCGCCGCGTACGACACCGGCGGCTTGTACACGTCGTTGTCGACCATCGGGTTCGAGACCCAGCAGGACGGCGACATCGAGATCGATGAAGACACGCTCCGCGCCGCGCTGGAAGACAGCCCCGAGGACGTGGTCGCGCTCTTCGAAGCGGACGCGGGCACCTTCGGGGACGCGCTGCAGGACCTCGTCACCGCCTACACCGACGAAGACGAGGGCTACCTGACGCTTCGCGGTGAGTCGCTCGACGACCAGATCGAGGACCTCGAGGAGCAGATCGACGAGTTCGACGACCGCATGGACGCCTACGAGGAGCGGCTGAAGAAGCAGTTCACGGCGATGGAGCTGGCGCTCGCCAAGCTCAACGACGCGAGCTCCCAGCTCAGCGCTTTGCTCACCGACACCAGCTCCGAAGAGTGAGGAACCACCCATGAAGGGAATCGCCGCCTACCGCACCAACCGCGTCGCCAGCGCGCCCAACGAGCAGATCGTGGTGATGCTCTTCGAGACCGCGATCCATCGCCTGGAGCGCGCGCGCGCGGCCATGGTGTCCGCGCACCGCGGGGCGCGCATCGAGTGGCTCGGCGACCTCGGCCACGTCCGGGCGATCGTCATCGAGCTGAGCAACGCGCTGGACGCCGACGCCGCCCCCGAGCTGAGCCGCAACCTGGCCATGACCTACGGCTGGATGCTCAACCGCATCGGAGAGGTCGGCAAGAGCGGCGTCGCCGAGGAGATCGACGCGCTCCTCCGCGTGTGCACCACGCTGCACGAGGCGTTCCAACACGCGGCCTCCGCCAGCGATGACGAGCCGATCGCGGAGGCCGGATGAGCCTCACCGTCGACGAGCTGCTGCTGCAACTGGAGGCCACGAGCCACTCCTGGCTGCACGGCCAGCCCGTGCGACCCACCGAGCTCGCGTTGCACCTGGAGAAGCTGATGGCGGCCGCCAACGGCGATGCGGCCACGCTCCGCCGGATCGAGGCCCAGGTCTGCCGCACGCTCGAGCGGCTGTCCGAGGCCCGCAAGCGGCTCGTCAGCGAGCAGGCCGCGGTCCCCGGCCGTCGGCGCGCGATCCGATCCCAGGCCTGTCTCCGCGCCAAGCCCTCCGCCACCCTCCGCCGCCGCGCTTGAGGTCCCCATGTTCCTGAGCCTCGTGTCCTTCGCCCTCGCCCAACCCCTCGCGATGCGGGAGGTCGCGGTAGGCGCCGGGCTGAGCGGGGAGGCCGTGATGCAGGGCGGGCTCGTCGATGCGTACCAGAACCTTGGTGGCAGCTTGTCGATCGAGGCACATACGCACGTCACGCTCACGATTCCGGTCGAGCTCTCGTTCCAGGTCACCTACCGCCGGGTCGAGGGTGAACGGACCGACGGTTCGGGGTCGTGGTTGTGGTACTTGCCGATCGCCGGGCTGGTTTCGGGGCGCGCCGACTTCGGGTCGCTCACGCTGCTCGGCGGCCTCGGCCCCACGGTGGTCACCTGGCAGGAGGAGGGCAGCCCCGAGGCCGTGGCCGGCCGCGAGGACTGGGGGGCCCGGTGGGGCGTCCTCATCGAGGGGAGCGTCCGCTGGCACACCTCGGCCCTCCGCCCTCCGATCTACGCCGACACCCGCACCAATCGCGGCCTGGACGTGTATGCGTCGGTGGGAACCCGGATGAGCGACGTCGCCGACGCCGCCGAGTCGACGGGGTGCTCGGACGCGCCGTGCGGCTTCGACTGGTCCGCCATGCGTCTCGGGGCGGGCGTCCTCGTCCGGTTCTGACATGCTCCTGTTCTTCGCCACCGCCGCCGCCACCCTGCCGCTGGAGCTCCACACCACGCCCGGCGCGCAGGTGGACGTGCTGCCGTCGGTGGTGCGGGGTCGCGCCGACGTCGTGATCCACGACAATCGGGCCGACCTCCACGGCCAGGTCGCCTGGACGGTGGACACCGGAGTGGCGCGCGCACGGGCCCAGGACCTCGCCGGCGACTGGCTCTTGACGCTGGAGATGGCCGACCCCGACACCACCGTCGTGGCGGAACCAGCCGGTGACGGGTGGCGCCTGTTCGCGGTCGCCCGCCCCGTCGACGCCCCGGCCACGTTCGGCCCGCCCGACCTCGTGGGCGCCCTCGCCGGCCGACTGGACCGCACCGTGTGCGCGGCGTCGGCCCTGCCGATCTCGCCGCTGGTCGGCCGCGATGCCCGCTGGGCGGGTGCCGCCACCTCGCACGTGCCGCGCCTCCCGCAGTGGTCGGCGGCGGAGCCTTCGGTGGTGAGCTGGGCCGACTTCGACGACACGCGCCACCTCCTGCGGGCGGGCGCGGACCGCCCGCGGACGCTCTACCGGCTCGGCGCCATCGCGCGCGACCTCGGCCACCACCGGGAGGCCGCCTACTACTTCGCCGAGGCCGCCGCCGCGGGGGCGAAATCACGGTCGGTGACGTCAACCGCAT
>SXOM01000567.1 GCA_005776735.1 Pseudomonadota bacterium | reverse complement strand
TCTCGACGACCTCGCCCCGCAGCTCGGGCCCCGCGGGCACCCGCGCGACGAGCGCCCAGCCGAGCGCCACCCCCGCCGCGCCGAGCGCCACCCGTCCGACCCACGCGCTCCGCACCGACGCGCCGAGCACCCCCAGGACCACGCACCCGGCCACCGCCGGTCCCAGCGGCACCTGGACCCATGGCCACCCGAACGCTCCGGCGAGCGTCCCCCACGCAAGCACAGCGAACATGCGCGGCGGCACAGCACACCGTGTGCCGACGGGACAACGCCGCGATCCCTTCGGCGCCCCGACGGACGTCCGTCAGCGCGGACCGACGCCCGTCAGCGGCTCACCCCGTCGGCCGGATGGAGTAGAACCGCGTGGCGTACTCGCCGACCATCCGGTCGGTGTGGAACGCCTGCAGGCAGGTCTCGAGGCTGCGGCGCATCCGACGCACCCACGGCCCCGGGATGCCGTGCTCGTCGCGGTCGAAGAACTCGGGCACCACCTGCTCCTCGAGGATGCGGAACAGGCTCTCGGCGTCGGCCGCGTCCTGCGCTTCGGCGTTCGGGTACTCCTTGGCCTCGCCCACCGCGAACCCGTTGGTGCCGTCGTACGCTTCGGGCCACCACCCGTCGAGCACGCTGACGTTGACGCCGAGGTTGAGCGGCACCTTCATGCCCGAGGTGCCGCTGGCCTCGCGCGGCCGCCGCGGCAGGTTCAGCCACAGGTCGACCCCCTGGGTGAGCCGGCGCCCGAGCTCCATGTCGTAGTCGGCGAGGAAGACCACGCGCCCCCGGAACCGTTCGTCCCGCGTCCAGCGCAGGACCTCGCGGATGATGCCGAGCCCCGGTTCGTCGCGCGGATGCGACTTGCCCGCGTAGAAGAGCTGGATCGGGTGCCGGAACAGGAGCCGCGCGAGGCGGTCGGGGTCGGAAAAGAGCAGGTTTCCGCGCTTGTACGGCGCAAAGCGGCGCGCAAAGCCCATACACAGGGACTGGCTGTTGAGCGTCTTGTGGCCCGTCTTGCGCCGGGCGTACCCGACGAGCTCGAACCGAAGGTCGTTGCGGAGGCTCCACAGCTCGTGGTCGCCGACGGCCTCCAGCGACACCGGCGCGCCCTCCCGCCAGCCGGGGTTGGTCCGATCGAGCAGGTGCGCCATCTTCGGGTGGATCCAGCTCGGCACGTGCACGCCGTTGGTGACGTGCTGGATCGGCACCTTCGCCACCGGGAGCGCCGGCCAGAGCTCCTTCCACATCTCGCGGCTGACCTCGCCGTGCAGCGCGGCGACGCCGTTGGCGGCGCGCGAACCGCGCAGCGCGAGCACGGTCATGCACAACGTCTCGTCGACCGCGCCGGGCTTGACCCGCCCGAGGTCCATGATCGCGCCCTCGGGGAGCCCCATCGAGGCGCGATAGCCGCCGAGCGACGCGTTCTTGAGCTCCCACGAGAAGCGGTCGTGCCCCGCCGGGACGGGCGTGTGCGTGGTGAACACGCACCGCGCCTTCGCCGCGGCCCAGGCCGCGTCGCGATCGAGGCCCGCGAGCAGGCCCTCGCGCCACAGCTCGAGCGCCGCGAACGCGCAGTGCCCTTCGTTCATGTGGACCACGCCCGGATCGATCCCCAGGGCCCGCAACAGGCGCAGCCCGCCGATCCCGAGCAGGACCTCCTGCCGGATGCGCATCTGGTCGTCGCCGCCGTACAGGTGACGGCTGAGCAGGCGGTGCTCCTCGGGGTTCTCCGCGATGTCGGCGTCCAGGAGGAAGAGCCGCACCCGCCCGACGTCGAGCTCCCACGCCGTCGCCAGGAAGTGCCCCCGGCCGTGCGGCACCTGCACCTTCACGTCGAGCCGCTTGAGCGGGAGGACCTTGAGCGGCACCTTCGGGTAGGCGGCGACCTGGCCCCCGTACTCGATGACCTGCTTGAAGTAGCCCTCGCGGTACAACAGGCCCACGGCGACGAACGGAAGCCCGAGGTCCGAGGCCGACTTCACATGATCGCCCGCGAGCACCCCGAGGCCGCCCGAGTAGATCGGCAACGACTCGTGCAGCGCGAACTCCATCGAGAAGTACGCCACCGTCTGCTTCAACTTCGGCACCTTCTTCGCCGACCACGTGTCCTTCTTGCCGAGGTAGGCGTGGAACGCGGCCTCGACCGCGTCGAGGCGGGCCGGCGGCGTGCGCGCGACCAACGTGTCGTCGCTCAGCTCCGACAGGACGTGGATGGGGTTGTGGTGCAGCTCCTCCCACCGGTCGGGGTCCAGGCCGCGGAAAAGCGCGATGGCGTCGGGGTTCCAGCACCACCAGAGGTTGTGGGCGAGCGCGGAGAGCCGGGAGCGGATCGAGTGCATCCCGCCAAGGTCGCGCGCCGAGCCGACGGGCGCAAGGTCTCTGGGCGGCGCCGGCGGCCCGTCCCGAAGCGCGGCGGGGCTGGATCGGCGCCGCGCGCCGCGTCGGGACCCTGTCGCCGCACGCGGACGGGCCGCACGCGGCGCCCCGACCTAGGCCTTGCCCGCGGCCCGGAGTCCGGCCACGATCGCCGGGAGCCGCGCCCACGGCCCGCCTTCGCGCACCACCTGCCCGACGTGGAGCGCCGCGACCACCCCTCGCCGCCACCCCGGCGCAAACAGGAGGGCCTGGCCCACCACCGCCTTCTCGGTGGCCTCCGGGGTGCGCCGCCCGAGGGTGGCCCCGCCGGCGTGCCACGCCCGCGCCCCCGCCACCAGCCGCGCACCGCCGACGCGGCGACACAGCTCCACGTCCTCGAAGCCGTGCGGGAAACGTTCGTCGAACCGAAGGTGTGCGCCGAGGTGCAGGCACGCGCCGCTCAACGCGTCGACGGGCCGATCCGCCACGGGCACGTCCGTACGCTGCACCACGCGCCCCCACCCGGTCACGCGGAGCCCCGCCGACTCCACGCCGCGGGGACCGTGGAGGACCGGCCCACACAGGCCCCCGTGGTGCGCCAGCCGGTCCAGGCAGTCGGCCTCCGGCACGGCGTCGTCGTTGAGCAGCACGGCCCAGGGGGTCGCCACCGCGGCGAGGCCGGCGTTCGCCGCCTTCGCGAACCCCCGGCCCCCCCCGAGGCGGACCCGCGGCACGTCGAGGTCGAGGCCGCCGTCCGAGTCGTCGACGACGAGGACGCGCCACGGGTCGAGCGCGGCCAGGGTCGCCATCAGCGAGGCGCGGGCGCTCCGATGGGGGATGACGATCGTTACGCGGTCACGACGCATCGGCGGGCAGGAGCGCGCGGGCCATGGCCTCGGAGAGCTGGCGGACGGTGTACGGCTTCTGGAGGAACGCGGCGCACCCGTCGAGGATGCCGCGCCGGCGGGCGTCGACCTGCGAATAGCCCGTGGACAGCACGATCTTCACGCCCGCGTCGCGCGACTTGAGCGCACGGAAGACCTCCTCGCCCGACATGATCGGCATGGTCATGTCCAAGAGCACCGCGTCGATCTCGCTGGCCTGCCGGTCGTAGGCGAGCAGGCCCGTGCGGCCGTCGTCGGCCTCGACCACGTCGTAGCCGAGCGCTTCGAGCATCGCGCGGGCGGTGGCGCGCACCTCGGCCTCGTCGTCGATCACCAGGATGAGGCCGGTGCCGTTGCGGAGCTCCCCGCGCGGCTCGGACCGCGGGACCGGCCGCACCACCGACGCCGGCAGGAACACCCGCACGGTGGTCCCCGCTTCTTCGCGCGAGCGGACCTCGATGGCGCCGCGGTGACCGCGCACGATGCCGTGGACCGCCGCGAGGCCCAGGCCGCGACCGTGCTCCTTGGTGGTGAAGAACGGGTCGAAGATCCGCCGCCGGACGCTCTCCGGCATGCCACAACCGTCGTCGCGGACCTCGAGCATCACGTAGGCGCCGGGGGGCAACTTCAGCGCGCCGGCGTGGTCGTTGTCGAGCGCCACGTAGGCGTTCTGCACCCACACCCGCCCCGGCCGGTCGCCCAGGGACTCGGCGGCGTTGTTGACGAGGTTGACGATGACCTGTTGGAGCTGGGCGCGGTCGCCTTCGACGGCCGGGACGAGCGGGTTGAGGTCGACGTCCAGGGTGGCCGACTTCGGCATCGCCGCGCCGATGAGCCCGCGGATCTCGCGCACCATCAGCGACAGGTCCAGCACCTCGGTCGTGAGCTGCGCGCGCCCGGAGTACGCGAGGAGCTGCCGGGTGAGGTCGGCGGCGCGGTGCGCGTTGGCGATCAGGTCCTCGATCGCGGAGCGCGCGGGGCTGTGGGGCGGCAGGCGCATCGACGCCAACGACGCGTTGCCGAGGATGACGGTGAGGAGGGTGTTGAAGTCGTGGGCGATGCCGCCGGCCATCACGCCGAGGCCCTCGAGCTTCTGGAACTCCAACATCTCGGTCTGCATGCGCTCCCGGGCGCTCTCGACCTCCTTGCGGCTGGTGATGTCGAGCGCGACGCCGCGCTGGACGATGACGTTGCCGTCGGGGCCGGCCGCGCTCTGCACGGAGTCGTGGAGCCAGAGGATCCGCCCGTCGGCGGCGCGGACGCGGTACTCGAGCTCGTACTCCCCCGCCCGGAGCTCCGGGTCGCCGAACACCTCGCCCGCGTCTTCCTCCACGACGATGCTGCGCCAGAAGCCGGGGCGACGCCACGCCTCGGGCGGGTAGCCGAGCACGTCGGGGGCGCCTTCGTTCACGTAGGTGATGGTGCCGTCGGGCACCGAGTACTCCCACACGATCGCGCGCACGCTGCGCAAGAGCTGCGAGAGGCGCTGCTCGGTGGCCTCGGCTTCGCGCGCCCGGGCCGAAGCCGCGGTGGTGTCTACCGCGAAGAGCGCCGTACCGTCGACCACGCCGTCGGGACCGCGGACGGGCATGATCGTGAGGTCGGCCAGCACCTCGACGGGGGGCGAGCCCACCATCGCGCGGAAGTTCGGCACCCTCCGCACCTCGCCGCTGCGGAGGACCTCGTCGTAGTGCCGGTAGAGCCCCGACTCGGCGACCTCCGGCAGATCGCGCCCGGCCCCCGGGCGCAGGTCGCGACGCAGCATCTCCCGGCCGGCGCGGTTGACGTGGACGATCTGCTGCGCCGGCCCCCGGCGCACCGCGACCGCGATGGGCATGGTGTCGACGAGCTCGTGCCAGAACACCTCGGCCCCGTCGGCCCGGGAGCGCGCTTCGGCCAGCTCGGCGCGCAGGCCGACCGCGTCGGCCGCGAGCGCGACGGCGGCCAGGACGGGCGCGAGCACCCCCTCCCGGCCGGCGCCGC
>SXOM01000566.1 GCA_005776735.1 Pseudomonadota bacterium | reverse complement strand
CATCCTGCCCGGCGGCGGTGTGGCGCTCATCCGCGCCCAGCGTGCGCTCGACAGCATCGACGCGCAGGGCGAGCAGCGCTTCGGGGTCGACATCGTCCGCCGCGCGGTCGAGGAGCCGCTGCGCACGATCGTCAACAACGGCGGCGGTGAGGCGTCCATCACGCTCGAGAACGTCCGCAACGGGACCGGCGGCTTCGGCTTCAACGCCGCGACCGGCGCCTACGAGGACCTCTACGCGGCGGGCGTCATCGACCCGACCAAGGTCACGCGCGCGGCGCTCGAGAACGCCGCTTCGGTGGCGAGCCTCCTGCTCACCACCGAGGCCATGATCTCGGAGTACAAGGAAGAGGAAGACGCGGGCGCCGGCGGCGGTCACCACCACTGAGGCGCGTGAGCCTGGACGGGCGTCGCTTCGGCGGCGCCCGTCGTCGTTTTTGCCTCAGCCGCCGGCGAGGAAGCCGGTCATCGGGGCCGACTCGTTGTGGCCCGCGTCGACCACCACCAGCTCCACGCTGTAGTCGTTGGCGGTGATGACGTCGGGGATCGCGACGATCAGGTGCGGGGGGATCCAGCACGCGCCGCTCACGTCGGCGCAGTCGCGGATGGGATCGGTGAAGCCGAGGGGCTGCCCCGAGCCGGTGGACACGTCGAAGTTGGCGAAGCCGCCGACGAGATCGCCGTCGGCGTCCTCGATGGTGGCGTCGGCGTACATCGAGACGCCGTAATCGCCGAACTCCTCCCACTTCACCTCGAGCGCGGTGATCACCGGGGCGCTGCCCCAGGGCTCGGGATCTTCGGAGGTGTCGACGGGCGGGCCGCCTTCGCGCTCCTCCGCGGTGTCGGCGGCCTCGGTGGTGCAGGCGGACGCCAGGAGCACGACCGGGGCGAGGGGGAAGCAGAAACACCGCGGGGTCATCGGGGGCCTCCGGGGGTACGGGCCGAGCGGCGCCGGCGGAGCGCGATCCCGAACGCGAGGCCCGGGAAGGCCAGAGAGGTGCCCTCGAGGCAGCCGAAGAGGTCGTCCAGCTCGTCGGGGAAGTGGATGTCGACCTTGGTGGAGTCGGAGTAGCCGTCGCTGGTCTCCGACCGGAGCGTGAGGGTGGTCGTCAGGCCGGGCTCACGCGGAACACGCACCTTGTGCGCGCGGACGAAGAGCGTGTCGCTCTGGGTGTCCACGCCGTCGCCCGACAGGCGCGTGGTCGAGGCGACGTCGGTGAACCACGCCACCCAGGCGGCGTCGGTGGTGTAGTCGACCCACGGCTCGCTGATCGTGACCTCGCCGTTTTCGGAGAGCAGGCCGTCCGCGACCGGCCAGGCGAGGGCGCCCAGGACGTCGAGCTCGCCGAAGCCGGACTCGTCGTCGCGCCCATTGGCGCCGATGTCGAAGGCGCTCGCGACCAGGACCTGCTGGACCGCGGCGGGCGTGGTCCACCCGCGCTCGAACATCAGGGCGGCGGCGCCGGACACGTGGGGCGCGGCCATCGACGTGCCCTGGGTGAAGACGTACCGCCAGCCGGCCGAGGTGATGCTCTCCTGGACGATGCCGTCGAAGTGGCCGTCACCGTCGCGATCCTGGTCGCTCTCGCCGCCCGGGGCGACCATCACCAGCTCCGGGCCGTAGTTGCTGTACGCGGTCACGTTGTGCGCACGCCCCACCGCCCCGACGCTCAGGCAGGTGGGCAGGCGCCCGGGGTAGGAGATGGCGGCCGCGCCGTCGTTGCCCGACGAGCATACGACGAGGACGTCGTTTTCGTACGCGTAGGCCAGGGCGTCGGCGACGAGGTCGGAGCGGCTGCCCGTGCCCAGGCTGAGGTTGATGATCTGTGCGCCCTGATCGACCGCGTAGACGATGCCCTCGGCGATGTCGTCGGTGAACCCCCACACCACGCCGCTCGGTGCGTCGTAGTGCAGGACGCGCACGGGGAGGATCGACGCTCCGGAGGCCAGGCCCGCCACCCCCTCGATGTTGTCGGTACGTTGGGCGATCGTGCCGGCGACGTGGGTGCCGTGGGCGAGCCCGGCGACGAGCGCGTCGTCGTCGCTGGCGTCGTCGTCGTCGTCGATGAAGTCGTAGCCGGTGAGGAGGCTCTCGAAGCTGTCGGCACCGGCGGGCGTGACCCCGCTGTCCACCACCGCGACCCGGACGCCAGCACCCGTGCCCAGCTCGCGGATGGCGGGGAGGTCGAGGTTCTGCCACGCCCACTGGAAGTGGTACCAGGTGTCCGAAGGATCGTCGCCGTGGGCACGATGGCGAAGCAGCGGCTCGACCGACTCGACCTCGGGTGCGCTGGCGAGCGCACGCTGCACGTCGTCGAGCGGAAGGTCGGAGCGGAACCGGAAGGTGGACTGGAGCGCCTCCGCCGGGCCGACCGCGCGGGCGGGGGAGAAGCCGAGCGCCGGGCGCACATCGCGCACCCCGGCGGCCCGGAGGGGCCCGGCGAGGGAGGGGGAAACCCCCACGAGCGCGCCGCGGTCCACACGGAGCGCACCGCGGTCGGCCGCCCTCACCCGGACGATGTACTCGCCCGCGACGACCTCTTCGAAGGCGGAGGCGCCCTGCGCCTCGGCGACCACCAGGCCGTCGGGAAGCTCTGCGGCCGCGGCCCGGGCCGGAAGGCCTGCCGTCAAGCTGAGGACGACGTACACGAGCGCGTACGTGCCGCCAGCGCCAGCGCTCGGGTGGGTCCCTCGTCGCACTCCGCCTACAGTAGCACGGTCAGTACGGATCGACTTCAGGATCTGCCGCCGCGTAGCGAGGGCCACCCCCGGGCGCCGGAAGCCAGAACCGCACGCCGATCGCGGCGTCGAGGATGAACTCGGTGAGCGGGAAGACGCCCACGCCAGGCGCGAGCTCGATGAACCCTTCGACCGGCACGCCCTCGTGCCAGAAGCCCATCGTCACCGGAACCCGAAGGGCAAGATTGAAAGCATCGTAGCCCGTGCCGCCACCAAGTCGGATGCGGGGCCCGACCCCCAGCGAGAGCGGAAAGTGCATGTCCGGCATCTCGGCCGTACGCATGTCGGTGAGGTCGAACGCGCCGTCGACATGCAGCTGCACGAAGCTGGTGACCCCGCGGGTGGTGGGGACGAACGACCACGCGACCCCCGCGTCGACCAGGAACCGGCCGCCCGGGCGCCACGCGGCCGAGAACCCGGTCGGGGCACCGAGCAGGAGGCCGACGCCGATCCCTTCGGGGTCGCGGGTGATGAGCGACTCCGCCGCCGCCTGGGCGGTGGGCGCGGGCGCGGCGGGGGGCGGCTCGGTCGCGAGCGCCAACGTGCAGACGAGGGGGAGCGTCATCACTCCCGAGGTATCTCGCCAAGCTCGCGGAGCACCTCCGGTCCCTGGTACACGAGCACGAGTCGCTCGAGCACCGGGCCCACCTCGGGGGCCTGCAGCAGGCTGCGCCACGTCGGGTCCTGGGCGACCGCGCGCACCTGGAAGCCCGTCCGGAGCGCGCGGAGCAGGTGGGCCTCGAAGGCGGTGGCGTCCCCGCGCTGGCCGGCGATCTGCGCCATCCGGAACCAGCCCGCCCAGGCACCGGGAGACGACCGCACCACCACGCGGAAGTCGTCCTCGGCGCCGTCGAGGTCGCCGTCGGCGAGGCGGATTTCGCCACGGTCGTACCGCGCGGCCACGAGCTCCGGGTCGAGCACGAGGGCCTCGTCGAGGAACCGGCGCGCGTGCGCGTCGTCTCCCGCGAGCCGCCACGCGAGGCCGAGCTCGTAGGTCACGCGCGCCGTGGGCCCGAACGCGCGCGTCCAGCGACGGGCGAACTTCTCCGCTTCGCCGGCGCCCTGCTCCTCGCCGACGCGGGCCACCTCCTTGGCGGCGGCCTCGGTCAACGACGTCGTGTAGTCCGGAGGCGCGAGCTCTGCGCGTGCCAGCACGACGAGCAGGAGCCAGCCGGCCGGCACGGTCAGGCCTTGCGGCGGCGCAAGCCGAGCGCCGCGAGGGCAAAGGCGGCGATGCTCCCGCCGGGGACGCCCGCGTCGCTGGCGCAGCCGCAGCCTTCGGGGGTGAGCACCACGTCGTCGCCGCCACCGTCCCCGTCCGTCGCGAGGCCGGTGCCCTCGTCCGCGTTGGCCGTGGCGACGGCCCCCGCGCCGAACCCTTCGTCGCCTCCGGCGAGCACCGTGTAGTACGCGTGCCCCACGAAGGGGTCGATGGCCTGCACCGCCTCGCCCGGCGTGAGGCCCGACAGGGTCGACACCACCTCGCCGTCCCCGGCGTTCTCGGGGAAGCGGTCGTCCCGGCGCAGCACCACCGCCGCGGTGGTGCCGGCGACGGCGGGCTGGGTCCAGGTGAGGGTCACCTGCCCGACCTGGTCGTCGGACGCGGCGAAGTCGGCCACCGCGTTGGCGTCGACGGTGACGTCGCTCGGCGCGTACACGCAGATGTCGTCGAGGTTCCAGCCGCCCAGCTCTTTGCCCGCGTCGGTCTCGATCTCCCAGGAGACGGTCACGGTCCCGGCGGTGGGCGTCCCCCGGTGCGTGGCGAGCATCCACTCGCGATCCTGGGTGTCTTCGTCGCCCACCTGGCGGTTGGAGGCGTGGTTGGCCCACAGCTCCTCCTCGTTCGCGAGCACGCGGGCGTAGTCGTACACGCCGTCCTCGACGTTGAGCCACCGGCGGTACTGCACGATGACCTGCCCCGCCGCGCCGGTCTCGATCGGCGGCGTGGAGAGCCGATTGTGGACTTCCGGCTGGTACTCGCCGTTGTAGTTGCCGCCGCCGAGGTCGTTCCCCCACACCTTGCGGCCGGTGTACGCGGCGTCGGGGTCTTCGGCGTAGCCGCCCGGTGCGGCCCAGATCCAGTCGTCGGCACCGTCCCGGTCCTCGCCGGAAAGGAGCTCGTGCGTGAGGCCGCCATCGTCCTGGAGGTTGGCGCACCACAGCTCGGTGAGCTCGCCCACGTAGAAGGTGTACGGCGCGATCTCGCCGCCTTCCGGCGCGGTGACCGACTGCCCGTCGCCCTCGGCATGCAGGTAGTAGGTGACGATGCTACCGTCGGGGATCTCGGGGAACTCCGCCGTGAACGACAGGTCGGTCACGCTCGCCGCGACGGACTCCCAGGTGGCCCCGCCGTCGAGCGAGTAGTGCACCTCTGCGCGCTCGATCGCGAACGGCAGGCACGTACCGGCGAAGTTGACGACCTCGCCCTGCAGCTCGATGCCCACGCCCGTTGCCTGGTTGTCCAGCGCCGCGTGGTCCACCGCGAGGCCGCCGCCCCCGGCGTCGGCGAGCGGCCCGAGCCCGTGGGGGGCGAACCCTTCCGCGAGCTCGCAGTAGTGCGGCGTGCCGTTGCTGAGGTCGCCGTCGTCGTCGTCGGCGACCACGAACTCGTCGAAGGAGCTCTCGATCGACGGGTTGGCGCTGAGCGCGTCGGCCAGGAGGCGTCCCACCAGCGCGTGGGCGACGCCTTCGTCGGTGCGCGCCTCCCCGTAGCGGAGGTAGAGCTGCTCCCACACGTCCCACACCGAACCGCCGAAGATGAGCCCGTCCTCGTGGACTTCGCCGTAGACGTCGTCGGGGTACTCCCGGTCGCCGGCGACCTCGCGGATGCCGGAGCCGGACGGCACAAAGTAGGGGGCGATCGTGCTGTCGTGCGTCTGCAGGAACGCGACGCAGTCACCCACCCCTTCGCCCACGCTGCCGTCGACGTTCCAGGTGTTGGCGCTGTAGGCGTGGAAGCCGTGGCCCCACTCGTGGTAGTTGACGTCGGCGATGGCGCCGGTGTTGTTGCACCCGCCGCCGGCGGCGTAGAAGTTGACGTTCCCGTCGTAGTAGGCGTTGCACGTGCCACTGTCGAGGTTCACGATGCTCAGGAGCGGTTCGGTGGTGATGCCGAGCCCGGGCGAGACCCCCGCCCCCCAGTCGCGCACCTGGTGGAGGAAGACGTACGACGCGATCTCCGCCTCGGTCGCCTCGTCGGTCGTCCACGTGGGGGCTGCGTCGTCGAAGTCGAGCTGGCCCTCGTCGCCGGCATCGTTGCGGACCGTGAGGTAGCTGCCCGCGAGGCGGGTGGTGGCGCTGTCGCCTTCGACCGAGAAGACACCGGCCGCGTCGGTGTAGACGTCGGCTTCGCCCTGGACCAGGGCCAGCGGGATGGGGGAGGTGCTGAAGATGCCGTCGTGTGTGCGCGTCGGGTGCACGCCGTACACCGTGCCGTCGAGGAACCGCACCTCGTTGTAGACCGCGATGAGCTCGCCGGTGACGGCGTCGACGAAGCTGACCCACTTGCCGCGCGGCGCGGCGGTTTCGCTGCGAATCTCCCACACACGCCGCAGGTCGAGGCCGCCCGGCACGTCCAGCGGGAGCACGAGCCGCCGCGCCGAAGCGCCCTGGTGGTCGGCCAGGGCCGCGGGGCCGTCGAGCGCCGCGATCTCCATCGCCTCGTCGGCGCCGATCTCGGCTTCGGGCACGGCCGCCCCCGGGTAGGTGTCCACGCCGAGGAGGATGAGCTTTCCGGACTTGAAACGTGCGGTCACACCGGCGCGCCACACCGGATCGCCGTCGACCAGGCGGTCGTAGTTCACGATCCAGGTGTCCCCGCGCGCGAGGTGGCGCGCCGACACGAACGCGAGGTCGGCGGGCGCCACCCCGAGCAGGGACCGGTTGGCCGAGAAGAACCGATCGAGCGCCCGGCGCACCTGGCGCTCGTCGGCGGTCGGGCCGAGGTCGAGCCCCGGGCCCCACATGCGGTGCGGCGTGCCGGTGCGCTGGTCGAACCGGGCCTCCCACCCGCGTCCCTGGCCCGCCACGAACTCCACCCAGGCGGGCTGGTGGCGCAGGCGGAGCTGGGCCGGCGTGTGGGTGCGGAACAGCCGGACCGGCTCCTTCCCGATCCAGACGTCGGAGGAGGGAGCGAAGCCGTGCGCGGCGAGGGCCAGCGCCAGAATGCCGTACATGGGGTTCCCGGAACGTGCCCACATCTATACACTCCCCCCGCCGGGCGTCCGCGTCCGTCACGACCTTCTTGCATGTACGCTACCTTCTTCACCCTCGTGGCCTGCCTCTCGGATCCGGACGTCTCGGCGTTGCCGGTTTTGCCGGAGCTGCCTCCGAAACGCCCGAGCGCGGTCGTCGAGCGCGGCCCGGAGCGGGAGCTGCGCGAGCTCGTGGTGGCGTTCACCGGCTCGGTTCGCGGCGAGGTCGAGGTGTGCGGGTGTCCGACCACCCCGTACGGCGGGTTCGCACGTCGCGCCGCGCTGTTGGACCGGGTCGCCGCCACGGGGGTCCCGCTCTTCGTGGTCGATGCGGGGGAGATGCTGGT
Source organism: Pseudomonadota bacterium (assembly GCA_005776735.1). Taxonomy (GTDB): domain Bacteria; phylum Myxococcota_A; class UBA796; order UBA796; family SXON01; genus SXON01. The sequence continues at coordinate 7,316 of SXOM01000566.1, read as the reverse complement.
CAAGGGGCTCACGGCCCGCGACGAGCTCGATCGCAGCGTCCGCGCCCAGTCGGTGCTCGACCTCGCGGCGGCGACGCGCCTGGACGCGTGGGCCGCCGCGCCCACCGACCTGCTCCCGGGCGGTCTGGGCCTGCTCGCCCGCCACGGGGCCCTCGCCGCGAACTGGCGTACGTCGGGCGCCGACGCCCTGGCCCCCTCCCGGGTGGTCGAGCGCGGGGGGGTGCGCATCGGCCTGGTGGGGCTGGCGGCGGACTCCCCCGACGTGCCCTCCCTCGCGGCCGTCGAGGCGGTCAAGTCCGCGATGGCCGAACCGGCCGATGCATGGTTCGTCCTGAGCAACGCGGGGCCGGACGTGAACCGCGAGGTGGCCGCGCAGGTGCCGGGCCTCGCCGCGATCCTCGCGACCGAAGGCGACCGCACCGACGACCCGGTGGTGGGCGCGGGCGCCCCCATCGTCGAGACGCCGGGGCGTGGGCGCTACGTCACGCTGGTGCACACGTGGCTCGCCACCGACGCCCGGCCGCTCGAGCTGGTGGAGCGCGGCATCTGGCGGGACGTCGCGGCCACGCGCTACGGGCGCGAGGTCGAGGCGCTCCCGGAGGAGGTGCGGGCCGAGGAGGTGCGGCGCGATCGGGCCCGCCTGGCGCGCCTCACCGCCGGCCGTGCGGTCGCCTACGTCGAGCGTGTCCCGCTCGCCGAGGACCTCGATGGTGCGAGCGCGCTCGACCCCGTGCTCGCGCGCTTCCGGGACGACCTGCTCCAGGCCGCCCGGGCGGGGTCGGCGCCGTCCTCGGCGCCCCGGTACGCCACGGGCGCCGCGTGCGCGGCGTGCCACGGCGACCGCCTCGCCTCCTGGGGCTTCGACGGCCACGCCCGCGCGCTCGAGGCGTTGGCCCGGCGCGGCGCCACCGGCGATCCCGAGTGTGTCGGGTGCCACACCACCGGCTTTGGCCAGCCCGGCGGGTTCGCAGCGGTCGACGTGGCGGCGATCGGCGCGTTTCGCGACGTTCAGTGCGAAGCGTGCCACGGCCCCATGAGCGGGCACGACGGGCGCGGCGCGGTCCGCAGCCGGCCGGTGACCGAGGCGACCTGTCGGACCTGCCACGACGAGGCCAACAGCCCCGCGTTCGATTACGCGAGCTACCTCGCCAAGATCTCGTGTTCGCGCATGGCGGCGCCGGAGGATGCCGCCCCGGGCGCCGAGCCCCGGCGCGAGTAGGGGCGCCGCGGCGGCGACGCGGTGCGGGCCGGCCTCGGCGCGCGTCGGGACGGGCCTACCGCACCGCCCTGCACGCCCGGCTCACCACGCGGCGAGGAACCGATCGACCGTCTCGCGCTCGCGAAGACCGACGCTCAGGTCGACACAGTGGACGCACACGTCGACCCCGTGGATGCGCCACAGGCTACGCGCTTCGAAGTGGGTGCGGCCGCACAGGTGGCACGCCGCGTCGTCGGGAGCGGTGAGGGCGAGCCGGTTCTGGACGACCTCGCCGATGCAGTGGTCGCACAAGACGGCGCGCGTCCCGGTCATCAGGTGCGTGGCCTCGGCGCCGGTGCGGCCACACGCCGAACAGCGCGTGTCGCCGCCCTGGACGGCGGTCGGCTCCCCCCGACGCGGGGGCGGCACGATGCGGGCCAGGAGCCGATCGACCAGCACCACCGACCCCTTCTCCTGGCCGCGCCGGTGCAGGGACTTGATGGCCTCGGGCTCGCCGCACATGGCCTGCGCGGCGTGCACCGCGACCGCGAGCTCGGGATCGACGCCCTGGCCCCAGCTCGTGAGGAGCTGACGCGCGGAACGGCTGCGGCGCGTCGCGATGGCCAACAGGAGCACCGCCTGCCACGCGCGCGCCACCTCGCGCTCGCCCTCGACCGCCCGGCGGTGGGCGCCGAGGTCGACCGCGTTGCCGCGTCGGTCGACCGCGGCCCGCTGCACGTCCTCGAGGGTGACGTTGAGCCCCGAGGTGAGGGCGGGCTCGGGAATCCACGCCGCCGCGGCGAGCGCGTTGCGCGCCAGGTTGACCGAGAAGAAGCGCCCCGGCTCCCGGAGCCGCGCCCCCAGCTCGTCGGCCACGTGCCCCGCGGCCAACCCGCAGGCCGCCTCCCACAACGCGAAGCGCAGCCCCTCGTCCTCGGTGAGGTCGAGCGCGCCGAGCACGGCGCTGACCGAGCTCGGCCCCACCGCGCGCAGCTCGTCGAGCAGCACGTCGATGCGCCGCCGCGCGACGGTGCGGGGCGCCGCGGGCCCGCCGGTGACCGGCAGCTTGTCGTACTCGCCCGTCTCGACCGCGAGGGCCTTCTGCAGCCACACCGCGTCGCCGGCGCGGCGGCGGGTGCGCGCGAGCTCGACGTAGCTCTGGACGTGCTCGGGGTGCTCGTGGAGCGTGTCGCGGAACAGCTTGATGGCGTCGGAGATCTGCCCCTCCTCGACCAGCACGCACCCGAGCGCGTGACGCGCGACCAGGAGGTCGGGATCGAGCACCAGCGCCCGGTTGCAGAACTCGCGCGCCCGATCGAGCTCGCCGAGGTGCAGGTAGCTCATGCCGATCTGGGCGAGCACGCCAGGATCTTCGCCCTGGGCGCCGGCGGCCAGCGCCTCGAGGTACTGGCGGTCGTGCTGGATGGCGCTCTTGTACTTGCCGAGCGCGTAGGCCACCTGGCCCAGGTACTTCCGTGCCGGAGTGGAGAAGCGCGGGTTCTGGCGGAGGCGGATGAAGAGCTTCTCGGCGTCGGCGTAGCGGCCGGTGTTCAGGCACAACAGGCCGAGGTCGCGCATGAGCGCGGGCAAGAGGTCGGGCGACGGCTCCAGCGAGAGCGCCTGCACCATGTGGTACTGGGCCCGCTCGATCAGCCGGGCGCCGCCGACGGTGCGCGCGCGCTCGGACAACGCCCGCCCGAGCAGGAGGTGGCACTCCCAGGACTCCGGCGCTGCACGACACGCGTTCTCGAGGTGCTTGATCGCGAGGTGGAGATCGCGCTGGCTGCGGTAGAGCGCCCCGAGGGCGAGGTGGAGGTCGCCCCGGGCGGGCGCCAGCCGCATCGCCTCGTCGAGGTACTTCTTGGCCGCCTCGGGCCGGTCGCTGGCGACGAGCGCCGCGCCGGCGAGCACGTGGCCCTCGGGGGCCTCGGGGTCGTCGTGGACCAGCTTGCGCGCGTGCTGGAGCGCCTGGGCCGCCATCGCCTCGCCGCCGCCGTGGTACAGCGCCCGCGACAAGCAGACCCGCGCCAGCTCGGTGCGCGCCTCCGCGTCGTCGGGCGTGGCGTCGAGGCGCTCCTCGAGGCGAGCCTGGGTCCATTCGAGCTTCTGGTGCGGGTACATCTGGAGCAGGAGCCTAACCGGGTTACCCCTCGGATCATGCGTCGTCTGCGTCGGGGACAGTCCACGGTCGAGTGGGCGCTGATGATCTCGGTCGTCGTCATCGCGATCGTGGCGGCCGCCTATGCCCTCGTTCCCGGCGTCAGCGCGGCGATGCGCGACGCGGGCAAGGCGATGGCGTTGGTCTACACCAGCGGCGACCTGGCCGACTGAGGCGCTACAGCCCGCTGATGCTGAAGTCTTCGCCCGGCATGAGCTGGGCGCCCGGCGCCCGGACCGTGACCGGCACGCCCCATTCGAGCACCGTGGGGTCGGCGAGCTGGCGCAGGGGCACGGGCTCCACCGCGGCGCCCACGCTCACGACCTGCGCGGTGACGTCGTTTCCATCGGCCGCGTGGAGCGTCAGCGACGCCCCGGCCTGGAGCGTGCGCGCCTGGGCCGGGGACAACCAGCTCATCGCCGTGTCGGTGTGGGGCTGGACGATGGCCAGCGCGGGCACGCCGGCCTGCAACCATGCGCCGGGCGCGGGCAGCGTGCCCACGTCGAGCGGCGACGCGCCGCGCGTCTCGGCGATGGCGCTGACGGTGCCCGTGACTGGGGCGATGAGCGCGGCGGCGGCCTGGAGCGCCACCAGCTCGTCGACCCGGGCGGCGGCGGCCTGCACCTGCGCTTCGAGCAGGGCGTCGACCCCGCTGGACTCGAGCCCGCGCGCGACTTCGTAGGCCCGCTCGAGGGCGGCGGCCTCCTCTTCCAGCGCGGAGATGCGCGCGGCGAGCGCCGTGCGCGCGGCCTCCCGCACCTCGATCTCCGCGGCGGCCACGCCGACCCCCGGCGAGCGCAGGCGGGCGAGCTCCAGGTCGGCGCCGACGGCCTCGGCGCGCAAGGACTCGAGCTCGACGCGCGAAGCGAGCCAGCGGGCCTGGGCGCCGGCGGTGTCCTTGGCGAAGCGCCGCGCCTCGCCGGGGTTGCCCGACTCCATCGACACCTGCAGGGCGCGGAGCTCGGCTTCGGCGGCGGCGAGCTGCGAACGCAGGCCGGGGACCTCGACCGTGGCGAGCACGCGGCCTGCTTCGACCGGGTCGCCCGCCTGCACCTCGATCGTGACGAGGCGGCCGCTGGCGGGCACCACGACCGGGTGCCGCTGGACCACGGCGACGGCGCGCGTGGGGCCGGCGGCGGGACCGGCGACGTAGAGCACCAGGCAGGTGAGCGCCGCACCCGCCCACAAGGCGGTGTTGACGATGGCGCCGAGGTTGGCGCGGAGCCTTCGGCCGAGGGAGGCCTGACGCCTTACCATTCTTCCGCCCTCTCCTCGAGCGCCACCGAGACGCTGGAGGTTCCGTTGATGGCGCGCAGCGCGGTGACGAGGTCTTCGCGGTCGGACGGGTCGTACAGGCGAACCTCGAAGCTGAACTCCGACTCGCCGCCGGTGGTCTCCTTCAGCGAGAGGAGCTGCTGGCTGCGGCACCAGCTCTCCAGGAGCGCCTCGAGCTGTTCGACCGGGCTCGTGCTGCGGATGCGCACCACGCCGGTGTCGGTGTGGCGCTGGCCGAAGCCGGTGAGGCTGAGCTGCACCGCAACCAGGCCGATGATGAGCGCGCTCCCGATGGCGACGGCGTAGTGATGCGCCCCGATCGCGATGCCGATGGTGAGGGCCAGGAAGATGAAGACCGTGTCGCGCGTGTCGCGCAGGACGGTGCGGAACCGGATGATCGCGAGCGCGCCGACCAGGCCGAAGGCCCGCGCGATGCTGTCGCCCACCACCAGCATCACCGACGTGACCACCATCGCGATGATGACGATGCTGTGGGTGAGGTTGCGCGAGTAGCTCAGGCCCCGGTGCGTCCAGATGTAGAGCCACGCGACGAGCTGCGCGAGCACGTACGACAACAGCAGGTCGAGCAGGATGACGGACGCGGGTGTGCCCGATCCGGCGCCGAAGCGGAACCAGTCCAGGGGGGCCATCAGCGTTCGACTCCAGCGTGCAGCAGCGAGCGGTCCCTCACGACCGGGCCATCGGCGTCGGTCACCAGATCGATACCATAGCGGAATTTCGAGAACGCGCGACGTTCGAGATCGAATCGGCGCACCATCTCGGCGATCCAGGTCGGGTACGAGCCGGTGTACTTGAGCTCGAGGATCTCGAGGCCGGCGGACTCGGGCACCGTGTACCAGCGCGCCGGCTCGCCCATGTCGTAGGTGGGAGGCGCGGCCTGGATGCGCGTGTCGAACGTGACCCGGACCAGGTCGCGCGTGCCGCCCACGTACGCGTGCCGGCGGTAGGTGACCCAGCAGGCGGGGCGCAGGCGCCGCCGGTCGACCAGGGCGCGGAAGTTGTCGAGCGCGGGCCCGGGCGGCGCGTGCAGGACCGGCTCGCCGTTGGTGGCCCGCACCGCGTCGAGCAGCGTGACCTCGGCGCGCGTCTTCCACATGAACTCGTTGGCGCGGTGCTTGACCTCGAGGAAGACCTTGCGCCGGGCGCTCCACTCGTAGCAGCGCGCGCGCACCTTGTAGCGCTGCTGCAGGCCGGCCCGCGTCTCCCGATAGATGGCCCAATCGGGGCTGTCGAGGTACAGTGAGTGTACGTTGTAGGCGGCACTTCCGCCTTCACCGAACGCATCCGGTTCGAGATGACCGGTGCGCAGGATCCACTGACGGACCGCGTCTGCGCGGTCGGCACCGATGCGGTACTTGATCTCGAACCGGTACTTCCGCTGCTGCACGTCTGCCGTCACCTGACCGTCACATTCATCGTAGGCTGACCCGACGCCGCTCGCAACACCCGCCGCGTGGCCAGCCACGGGTTTTGCGCGACCCTGACTCGGACGAGGGTATGCTGGCGCGATATCGCGGGCATCATGTTCCTTCTTCTGGTCGCGTGCACGGGCACGGGGCCGTCGCCGTTCGGCGACACCGACACCGGCGACTCCGCCGACACCGACACCGACTCCGGCGGCGCCTCGTGGTGCGACGACGCGCAGGACACCTCGCCTCCGGGCGGGCCGGACTGCTTCAGCGGCGCACCCGCGTGCGGGAGCACGATCGAAGCGACGACCGAAGGCGGCGTGGCCTCCCTGGCCACCGACGACTACGGGCACAACTTCTGCATCACCGACATGGCGAGCCAGGGGTACACCGGCGCCGAGCGGGTGTACCTGGTGGAGCTCGACGGTGGGGTCTACGCCGAGGCGACGGTGTCGACGTGCGCGCACATGGGGCTCAGCGCGATGCGGTGGACCGAGGAGGGGACCTGCCCCGAGGCCGGGACCACGGTCTCCTCGTGCGAAGGCGACGAAGGGGAGGGCACGCTGTCGGTCACTTTCGGCGGCTTCCCGGACGCCAACCGCTGGGCGTTGGTGGTCGACACCGCGGGCGCCGAGCCCGCGGCGTTCCGCCTCACGTTGGAGTGCGGCTGATCGGGCTGGCGTCGGTTAGCGCGAGCGGGTCATGAATGCCTCCGGTGCCCGCCTCGATCGCCCCTCTCCGGAGGTGCTCCGGCTCCTCCCCCACGTGCAGCCGCCGCCGGCCAAGGTGCTCGTCGTGGGCGGTAGCGGCCACGAAGCCCGGGCGCTCGACGCGCGGGGCTACGACGTGACCGTGCTCGACACCAGCGGCGGCGACGGCGTCCTGCCGGTCCTCGCGGTCGAGCTCGGCGCCACCGACTTCGGCGGCCGCTTCGATCTCGTGTGCCAGGCGGCGAGCCCCCGGGTGCCGACCGCCGCGCACGTGGCGGCGGCGGCGCGGGCGCTCCGGCCGGGCGGCCAGCTCTTCGGGGCCTTCCCTTCCGACGCCAGCGCGCTCCTGCACGTGGTGTCCCCCCACTTCGACGTGGTGCGCAGCGTGCCGGTGGGCGACGTGCTCGAAGTCGTCTTGCGGCGGCGTTAGTCGGTGGCCTCGCTCCGGCTCGACGGGGTGGAGAAGCGGTACGGCGCGGTGGCCGTGCTGCACCGGGTGGATCTCGACGTCGCGGCGGGGGAGTTCATCGTGCTGGTGGGCCCCT
>SXOM01000079.1 GCA_005776735.1 Pseudomonadota bacterium | reverse complement strand
GACCGGCGCGGCCTCGACGACCGGCGCGGCCTCGACGACCGGCGCGGCCTCGACGACCGGCGCGGCCTCGACGACCGGGGTCGCTGGCACGACGGCCGCGGGAGGCTCGACCTTCACCGCGGGCGAGTCGCGCCATGCGGGCGGCGGCGGTGCGGCGGCGGGCCGTACCTCCATGCCGAAGATGCGCTTGAGGCCGGTCTTGAGCGTGCTGCGGATCATCGGGTCCTCGAACCAGCCCGGAGTATAGTCACCAACCCCGCGGCGGCCGGTAGTCTGTCGCACCGGGGGCGCGCGCCGTGGGTCAGGTGTCGCGCAACAGCTTGTCGACCGTCTGCTGGTCGGCGCCCGGGAACCGGTAGTCGCCGAACTCGTCGGGGCGGACCCAGCGCAGGTCGGCCACGCGCACCGGCGACGGCACCCCGGCCAGCGCACACCGGTACACCACCATGTCGAGGGTGTACGCGTCGTAGGCGTGTGTGACGTGCAAGACCCGGTGCCCGACCTGGAGCTCCACGCCCAGGCGATCGCGGAGCGCGCGCCGCAGCGCCTCGGCGTCGCTCTCGCCCTCGCGCACCCGGCCGCCGGGAAACTCCCACATCAGCGGCAGCTCGGCCTCGGCGCGACGCTGCGTGATGAGGAAACGACCGTCGGCTTCGACCTCGGCGGCGACGATGCGAACGTGCGGGAGCGACATCCGACCGACGTATCCCGTCGACCGTGGAGCGCGGCGCGGGCCCGCCCCGGCGCGCTTCGGGACGGTCGCGCCGCGCCGCCCACACGGAATCAGTCGTCGACGAGCACCTTGGGGAGCCGCTTGTCGGTGGTGGCGTCGGCTGCGCGTCGATCGCCGGGGAGCAGCTTGGCGACGCCCGAGGCCAGCGCGGCCGGCCCGTCGAGCACCAGGTACTCGACCTGCGTCGAGTCCGGCACCGCCTGGGCCACGTACACCACCTGCTCGCCCCGCCAGTACCAGGCCTGGTAGATGCTGTCGTACTTGGGCGCCCCGAACCTCGCTTTGAGCGACTCCTTCACCCGGAAGACGTTGCTGTCGCCGTCGACGCGGATGCGCGCCCCGACCACGCCGTGGTCGGGATGGGCCAGGAAGCTGAGGTTGGCCGGGACCCCCATGAACCGCAGGTTGTCGTCGAGCACGCGGTACCAGGTCTGCACCGAGCGCACGGTCCGGAGCACCGACCCCTCCCGCATGTCGGCGGCCGGAGAGCCGAGGCGGACGCCCGCCACGCTGCGCTCGACGTCGATCGCGGTGGTGGGCACCCGCGCGGCCGGGCCGGTGTAGGTGAACGTCCACACCTGGTCGATCGAGCCGTTGGAGCCGCCCTTCTCCTGCGCACCCCCGACCGGATGGAACGCCGCCCCCGAACCCTTCTTGTGAAGCGTGGTGACCACGCAGTCCGCCAGGGGGCCGGTGGCGCCCTTGGCCGCGGTCGCCGACATCACGCCGTTGGTGGTGGAGAACGCCACGCGCACCGTGGTGGCGGTACCCACCGCGACCGCCGCCTTGCCGGCACAGTCGGCGATGACCGGCGCGTAGTCGGCGAGGAGCACGTCGGCCGCCGCAAGATCGGCGCGACGATCATTCTGCCGCACGAGCGCGATGGCCCAAGCGTCCATGGCCGATTCGGAGCTCATGTTGGGCTCGGGCTCGTCGCCGGCCTCGGCCTTGTCGCCGGGACGGGCCAGGGTCACGCCGTCGCCGACGGTCTCGACCTTCTCGGGGGGCGGAGTGACCGGGACGCGCGCGAACGATGCAGCAATCCACAGGACAATCATTTGCTCGTTCCGGTCAGTAGGTGCGGAAGACGTGGTCCCACAACGTCGTGCTGACCCCGTACTTGCGCCCTTCCTTGTTGTGATGGTGGTTCATGTGGTGGGCGCGCAGCCGCTTGAACCACGTGCCGCGCACCTTGCCGTGGTGCACGTAGTAGTGCGTCATGTCGTAGGCGATGTAGCCCAGGATCTTCCCGGCCATGAACGGGAGCGTCCACCCCCCGAGCAGCAACCACCACAGCCCGTAGAAGCCCGCGGCGAGGGCCGCAGCGGCGGCGGGCGGCATCACCAGGCGGAAGCGGTCGTCGATCCACTCGTGGTGAACCCCGTGCAGGAAGAAGTGCATCCGCGGGCCCCACGACGTCTTCGGCGTCCAGTGGAAGAGCGTACGGTGCAGCCAGTACTCGGCGAGCGTCCACACGAAGAGGCCGGCCGCGAAGGCGCCGAGCGACGGACCGATCGGGAGCTGGAACCGGGTGAGACCGACCGCGAACGACGCGGTGGCGGCCGGCACCCACACCAGCGGCACCACGTACCAGGGGACGCGGGAGAAGCCGTCGAGGAACTTGTTCTCGAACATCGGCGGCGATTCGGGCGTGGCGGGGAAGAACATGGACCGCGCCTATCTCCGGCGTTCAGGATGTCAATTCGCGGCCGCGGAGCGGCGCGTCGGGCGCGCGAGACGTTCGCCCACCCGCACCGGATCGCCGGGTTTGACCGTCCACTCCACCTGGCCGGGGGGGAACAGCAGCACCACGGTCGACCCCATCTCGAAGCGCCCGAGCTCCTCGCCGCGCTGCAGCGGGTGCGCGGGGGTGACCGCCCGCTCGACGACCTCGGTGGCCCCGCAGTTGGTCGCCATCGGGTCGAAGACCACGCGCATGCGCCCGACCCCGAACGCGCCGACCAGGCACACCGCCACCTCGCCGAACGTACTTTCGAGCAAGGCCGTGAGCCGTTCGTTGCGTGAAAAGAGGAACGGGATCTTGCGGGTCGCTGCCGGGAAGACCGGCCACAAGGCGCCGGGCACGTACTGGAAGTGCGCGACCTGGCCGGTGACGGGGCTGTGGACGCGGTGGTAGTCGCGGGGGGACAGGTACACCACGGCGTAGGCCCACCCTTCGCAGTCGTGTCGGCCCGCGAGCAGCTCCCGCGCCGAGAAGTGCTGTGATTCGCTCTGCGGGATGCGGTCGTCGTGCACCACGCCGCAGGCGTACACCTTTCCGTCGGCGGGGCTGACCACCGTGTCGGGCGCCGCGTCGATCGGGCGGACGCCGGCGCGCAGCTCGCGAGTGAAGAAGTCGACCACCGATCGGTACCCGGTGAGCGGGCGTGCGGCCTCGTCGAGGTCGACGGCGTACTTCCAGATGTACCAGCGCAAGAACAGGCGGAGCAGGGGCCCCGGCAACTCGAGGCGGGCGAGCGCACCCATCCACCCCGAGACGCGGTTCTTGGGCACCAGCGAGAGCGCGGAGACGATCAGCGCGTCCTTCATGCGGGCGTGGATATAGCGGCGGGCTGCCGATGTCCTCTGCCGTCTGGTCCTGTGCCCTGCCCACCCCCTCGGTCCCCTCGCCGCGCGTGCTGCGGGTGGTCGAGCGGATTTGGGCGGCGATGCTGGCAGATCGGCGCATGGCCGGGCCGATCCTCTCGCGGGCGTTGCGCGAGGAGCGGAGCCTCGGCAGCAAGGAGCGGCCGGTCGCGGGCGACCTGCTCACCGGCCTCGTGCGACACGAGCGGGCGCTCGCGCGGCTGCACGCCGACCCGCTCCAGGCGTGGTTGCAGCTCGCCGAGCGGGGGGTGCCCGAGCTCGACGACCCGCCCGACGCCTACGCGGTCGCCACCTCGTTGCCGGACGATCTGGCCGCGGAGTGGTGGGCGCGCCTCGGGCCGGAGCGTGCGGTCGAGCTGGCGCGCACCCTTGCGGGCCGGGCGCCGGTGTGGTTGCGCGCGCTCCGGGCCGGCGCGGAGGTGCCGGTGCCCCACACCCGGTTCGGTGCTGCGATCCGGCTCGAGCAGCGCGCGAACATCCACACCTTCCCCGCGTTCCAGGCCGGCGCGCTCGAGGTGCAGGACCTGGGCAGCCAGAAGATCGCCGAGGCGGCGTTTCCGGGCGTGGGCGCGCGGGTGCTCGACCTGTGTGCGGGCGCGGGCGGCAAGGCGCTCACGCTGGCCGCGCTCGGCGCGCGGGTCACGGCCTGGGACGTCCGGCGGGGCGCGCTGGTGGAGCTGTCCCACCGTGCGCAGCGGGCGGGCCTGGACATCACGGTGGCCGAACCCCGCGGCACCTACGACGTGGTGCTGGTCGACGCCCCGTGCAGCGGCACGGGCGTGCTGCGCCGGCACCCGGAGAACCGGTGGAAGCTGCGCTACCCGCTCGACGCGCAGCGGGACCTCCTGGCGCGCGCGCGCCGCATGGCCGGCACCGTGGTGTACGCCACCTGCGCGTTGACCCTGCGCGAGAACGAAGAGGTGGCCGGAGCCGGGACCACGCTGTGGCCCGAGCCCGAGGGGAGCGAGGGCTACTTCTGGGCGGTGGTCGGCGCGAGGTGAGCGGCGGGTCGGGGCCGCCCGAGATGTGGCAATCCGCACCGAGAGTGGGGTCAGGTCACACGCGTCCGGCGCATCGTGAGTCGAACGATCGAGGAGGCCGGCGGAGACCTCGTGTGGCACGCAGCTTGCGCAGGCCGCGGCGCACAAGGAGAGAGTCATGTCCAGTCTGGTGTTCGGTGGCGGCGCGTTCCTGGCGCTCATGGTCGGCTGCGAGGGTCCCGCCGGTGCGGACGGTGTGGATGGGGTCGACGGGATCGACGGTGCCGCGGGCGCCGACGGCGCCGCGGGCGCCGACGGGGCTGCGGGCGCCGATGGGGCGGACGGTGCCGCCGGCGCCGACGGCGAAGACTGGCCGGGTCCGGTGCCCGCCGAGTACGACGCGGCCGACGGCATCGCCGGCGGGGCGGCGTACTCCCAGTGGTACAGCACCTCGGGCGGGGGCACCGGCGCCCTCGCCGACTACTCCGTGACCGTGGCGTCCGACTTCGCGAGGTGCAAAGCGTGTCACGCCTGGGACGGTCTCGGCAACGCCGGCTCGTACGCCAGCCGCACGGGGGTGAGCACCGGCTCGTCCTCGCGCCCCGACGTCGCGCCGGAGAACCTGCGCGCCACCGCGATCACGGCGTCGTACGACCAGCTCTTCGACCTCATCGATCGGCCCGACGGCCGGTACATGAACTCCGCCGACAGCCGGCACCCGGACTACTCCGAGTACCTGACCGAAGCCCAGGTGTGGAACCTGGTGAAGTTCATGCGCGAGGAGTGGGTGAACCCGAACGATCTGTATGACCTGACGATCTCCGGGGAGCCGATGCACTACGAGTGGGACGAGGCGTCGGGGTGGTTCCTCGTGTCCCCGACCCTGAGCTACTCCAACATCGGCCAGGACGGCGATCCGACCAACGGGGCGGCGATCTACACCGCCGTGTGCGCGGCCTGCCACGGCGCCGACGGCAAGAGCATGCCCCCCGGCGGCACGCAGAGCGTCGGGCAGTTCGTTCGGGCGAAGCCGTACGAGGCGTGGTTCAAGGTGAAGTTCGGAGAGCCGGGCGACATGGAGCCCGGCCTGGTCACCGAAACGGCGGACCTCCAGGACCTGTACGCGGCGATGGCCGACCCCGACCTGTATCCGGACCTGTAGCGGCCCACGCAGCCGGCCCCGGCTACCGGCCGGGGCCGCTCCGCACCGCGGCGCCGCACAACTTGTAGAACAGGCGCGCGGCCACGTTGCCGTCCCACTCGTCCGGCCCGATCTCGTTGACGTCGAACCCGACGAGCTCGCGGCGCTCCGACAACCGCCGCAGCAGCGAGCACACCTGGCGCCAGGCGAGGCCGCCCGGGACCGGCGTGCCGGTACCCGGGCACAACGCCGGCTCCATGCCGTCGACGTCGAACGAGACGTACACCCGGGGGGGCAGCGTCTCGATGATCTCGTCGACCAGCCCGAGCCATGTCTCTCCCGCAGCGAGCCGGTCGCCGAGCGCGGGGTCGAAGAACGTGCGCAGGCGTGGCTCCGCATGGATCAACGCCAGCTCGGCCGCGCCTACGTCACGAATGCCCACCTGCGTGATCCGTGACACATCGGCGATGTGTCGCAACACATTGAACATGATGCTCGCGTGGCTGAAGGCAAAGCCCTCGTAGGCGTCGCGCAGGTCGGCGTGGGCGTCGACGTGCAGCACGCCCACCCCCGGGTAGCGCTCGGCCACCGCCCGGATGAGCCCGAACGGGGTGGAGTGGTCTCCGCCGATCAGGGCCGGCACCCTCCCCTGCGCCAGGCTCTCCCGCGCGCGCTCGTACACCGCGTCGTTCACGCGCTGGGAGAGCACGTTCACCCGCGCCGCGGCTTCCGGGGCGCGGCCCAGGCTCTCGATCACCGCCAGCGCGTCGGGCTCGGCCTGGGCGTCCCACGCGCGGAACCGTGCGTCTTCGGGCAACAACGCGATGCCCGCCTGCCAGACCTCGCCGTACTCCAGGTCGAAGAGGTCCACCTGCATGGACGCGCCGAGCAGGCTGTCGGGGCCTTCGCGCGTGCCGCGCCGGTAGCTGGTGGTCGCCTGCCACGGCACCGCCTGCACGTGGATCCGCGCCTGGTCGGGGTCGAACGGGAGGCCGTAGAGGTTGCCGCCCTCGGCGGGGGCGTCGGGGTCGAAGGACATGGCCCCCGCGCTATCCTACCGCTTCTTCTTCGGCGCCTCGGGCGGCGGCGGGGGCGGCTCCGGCTCGGGCGGCGGCGCGGCGGCCTCGGCGCGGGCCACGGCGTCGGTGATCGCCCGGGTGAGCTCCGTGTACAACGTCTGGTCGGGTACACCGGCGCAGGTGGTCGTCATCCGGGTGGCGTCGCCCAGCTTGTCTTCCGCGGCGAACAACACCCCTTCCAAGCAGTCGAAGCCGGGGTTGTTCGCGGCCGCCCGCGCACTCGCGAGCAACTCGTGGGCCTCAGCATAGCTCTTTCGTTCGCGAAGCACGCCCTGGGCGACACGGTGCGCCTCGAGGTGGGCGGGCTTGGTGGCGAAGATCGCCTTGACCTCGCCGAGCGCCACGTCGCCCGCGCCGGTGGCCGCGGCGGCCTTGGCGTGCCACAGGTGCGCGTCGACCTGATCGGGGAAGAGGGTGCTCGCCTTCTGCAACGAAGGCAGCGCCTCGGGCGCGCGCCCGAGCATCACCTGGGCGCGGCCCAGGCCGGCCAAG
>SXOM01000565.1 GCA_005776735.1 Pseudomonadota bacterium | reverse complement strand
GCCGACCCCGACACGCTCGACCAGGACGGCGACGGCTACCGCCCGCTGGACGGCGACTGCGACGACCTGCTCCCCCACGTGTACCCGGGAGCGCCCGACTACTGCGACGGCCTCGACCAGGACTGTGACGGCGAGCCCATCCCCGACGGGAGCTGCGGTGAGGTCGGGGACGCCACCGCGATGTGGACGTGGGCGATCGAAGGCGGCGCAGATCGTGCGGTGGGTGCGTTCGAGGCGCTTGGCGACATCGACGGAGATCGGCGGAACGATCTCGGAATTCGAGTGTTAGAAGAAGAGTTTATCGCGGGAACGCTCACGGGTGCTGCTCTCGAGACCCTTCCGGCGCGTGGCTCCGCCCCTGCGATGGCCTGGAGCTCCGACTTCCCGACCTGGTCGGGGGCGAGCGCCTTCAGGGCTGGCGACGTCAACGCCGACGGCTACGCCGACGCCTGGTCGAGCAGCGGCTCGAGCGGCGGCTACACCGGCGGCTTGTTCCTCTTCCTCGGGCGGCCCGAAGGGTTCGGCGACGACGAAGTACGGCAGGACCTGCTCGCCGACGCGTGGTGGAGCGACCGGCCGGCACTGGAGTTCAACCTGTACGCGGCCGGAGCCGACGTCACCGGCGACGGGTTCGCGGATGCCGTCGCACTGCTGGACGATGGCACCCGCGAGTATCTTGCGCTGGTCGCGGGCTCCGCCGCCCCGAGCGGTCACGCCGAGTTCGAGGTGCTCCCCCGCGTCCTTGCCGACGTCGACTTCAATGAAGTCGACGCGTACCTGCAGGCCGACCTCGACGGCGACGGCTTCGACGAGTGGGTTTCCGTTGGCGGCGCTGCCTACGGGGACTGGGACACCCTCACGATCGTGGAAGGTGAAGACCTGGTGGATGGCGCCGCGGCTAGCGATGTGGGGAACGTGTCCTGGGTCGAAGGCGAGGGCGCCAACTGGCTCGTGAGCTACGGCGCCGACCGGGCTCCGGACATCGACGGCGACGGGCTCCATGACCTCCAGCTCACCGTGGTCAGCGACGCTGGGGATTCGTTGCTCCTGCTCTCCGGCGGAGTGCCGACCGGCCCGATCGACGGGCTGGCCCACACTGCGCTCGAGGGGGAGTACCCCCTGGCCTGGCACTCCACCGACGACTTCGACGGCGACGACATCCGCGACCTGGCCGTCCACAAGTGCCTCGCCGGCTCCGTGCAACTCTCCCGGGGGGGCACCCTCCGCTACCCCGAGGACCTGTTCGGGTGCGCGGACTGGGCCGGCCTGCCGGCCGCGACCCTGGACATGACCGGCGACGGCCTGCCCGAGCGCGTGGTCAACGAATTCTACTGGTACCCCGAAGGCAGCGCGTACTACTACAACCGCGTCCTCATCATCGAAGGCTTCCCCATCCCCTGGGACGACCCGACGAAGTGGTGAAGCCCCCGCCCTCGCCGTGGCGCGCGGACCGACGCCGAGGTTTCGCCGAACGCGGCGGAGGTGGTCCGCAATGGCGGCTTCGTGGCGCGCCCGGCCGGTCGCGGCGCACCCCGACAGGCGCCGCGGTGCGCGCACGACCCGGCCGCTCGACGCGGCAGGTCGCGGCGCACCGCCCTCCAGGCTAGTTCGGGCAGGGCACCGCGGGGTCGGTGCTGAAGCAGTAGTCCATGCGCACCGGCTGACCGGCCGGGCAAGAGGCGACGGTGGCCGGGGCGGTCTCCGGGTTGCCGGAGCCGTCGACCTTGGGCGCCACGGTGAACTCGGTGTCCCAGAAGGCGGCGCCGGTGAGGCCGCCGGGGATCGCGGTCGTCTTCACGCGGGGCCAACGGAAGGTGTCGCTGTAGCAGTAGGTCTCGACCGCCCAGGGCTTGGTCGCGTCGGACGCGGCGCGCACGAAGACGGTGGCGCTCCCGGTCACGTAGGTGTCCGGGCCCGGGGTCAGCGGCTCGAGCAGGCCCTGCGACTCGATCACGTAGACGCCGGGCCGGAGCGTGGTGGCGCGGGTGCCGCTGGTGTCGGGCACGCCGGCGTTGAGCGGCGGGCACGTGTTCGGCTGGCCGGTCGCGGTGACACACTGGCGCACGTGGAAGCGCTTGACACCCGCCTTGGTGGGCGAGCTGTCCAGCGGATACTCGGCGTTGCCGTTGGCGGGGTCGAAGGTGTGGTCCATCCGGAAGGGGATGCCGTTGCACGCGGCCTGCTGGGGCTCGATGTCGGCGTAGGGCACGATCGTCCAGGTGACCATCGGCGGGTTGGTGCCGCCGGCGAGGAACTGCGGCCACGAGAAGCCGCGGCTGGCGCAGAAGGTCTCTTCGTTGCCGGTGGTCGGCGCGATCCAGCCGGGCGCGCCGGGCGTGCCGTCGCGCGCGATGAGGAGCCCCGGCGCGGCGTACTGGTTGTCGGTCCGGCGCGCGACCACGCCGTACATGCCGTCGTGCAGCTCGGTGACCCCCGTTGAAATGGGCGCGCCCCAGCCGCCCGCGTCGGTCGAGTAGAACGAGTCCTTCACGTAGGTGTTGACCCCGGCGAGGTCGACGGCGCCCGTCGGGCACGTCGGGCACGGGGCCTGGCAGGTTTCGCCCGTGGGGCAGGTTTCGCAGCCGAGGAGCGACAGGAGGGGGAGGAGGCCAAGAACCGACATCAGGGGGACCCGGGAGAGCGCGGAGGATACGACAGCAGTTCGTTTGGGGCAAGTACGTCCAGCCTTCCCCCTGGTTCGATTCGCTCCAGGCGCAGCCCGGCGGTGGACTCGGGGCCCGCCGCGCACCCCGGCGGCCCCCGACTCACGCCGACGAGGAGGGCGCGGACCTGCTCCCGCACGCGGGGGTGGACCCCGGGCGCCGTGGCTTCGTCCCAGATGGCCGCCGTGTCGGCCTCGGGACTGCCCGTTGCCACCGCCAGGGCCGCCGCGATCGCCGCGGCATCGGCGCGGCGGGCCGCGCGCGCAGCACGCACGGACTCCTCGGCGAGCGTCCGGGCGTCCGCGGCCTCGCCTCGTCGCCACGCGGCGGCCGCCAGCGCGAGGCACAGGCTCGCGTGGACGAGGTCCTCGGCGAGCATCCGTGACGCTTCGCGCTCCTCGGCCTCGGCCCGCACGTCGTCGCGGCCCGACCGGTAGGCCGCCACGATCGTCGTCATGAAGCCCCACCGTTCGAAGACCGGGAGCCGCAGCTCGCGGCCGAGGACCCGCAGCTCTTCGCCGAGGGCGGCGGCCTCGACCGCGGCGTCGGCGGCGAGGCACGCGACCGCGAGGTTGGACAACGCGATCAGGCGGCGGAAGCGGGTCCCGGCGGCCGCGCGCGCTTCCCGCTGCAGGGCCGCGGCCGCGTCGAAGTCGCCGGCGGCGTACGCGACGAGCCCCCGAAGGGACAAGAGCTGGCTGCGTCCGTCGGGGGTGTGCGCGCGCGCCTCCGCCACCGCGAGGGCCTCTTCGATGGGCAGCGCGCGGCCGAGGTTGGCGCAGCGCACGAGCACCCCGACCCGCGCGGCCTCCACGCGGTCTTCGGCGATCGTGCCGCGCTCGAGATCGTCCAGGGAGTGGAT
>SXOM01000564.1 GCA_005776735.1 Pseudomonadota bacterium | reverse complement strand
GACTACTTCACCGGTCGGGTCATCGACGTGGACGGCGGCCTGCGCCTGAGCTGAGGGAAGTTGGGCGACGCGCCGCGACCGGCCTCACGGCGAGGCAGGGTCCGGCGCGCATCGCGGCGCCCGGTTCAACGCGACCAGTCGATCTCGGGGAGCGCGGCCCACAGCGCGCCGCCGCGCACCGGATCGATCGCGCGCGCGGCGGCGACGGTCCCCGTGAGCCACGCCCGGAAGTCGGGGTGCCCGGCCCGGTTCTGGCTCGCGGGCCCGTGCAGGACGCAATTGTGCAGGATCGCCCGCAGCGCGTCGTAGCGGTGTCGGGCCAGCGCCGGGCGCACGTTGACGACCACGCCGGTGACCACCTGCTGGGCTCCGCGGCCGGTCAGGCGGGTCTTACGCGGGTGGACCCGGTAGCCCTCCTCGCGCACGATGCGGGCGACCCACGCGGCAAAACGACGAGCGCGGCGACGAAACGACACGTCTCCGGAGAACGTCAGGTCGTCGGCGTAGCGCGTGTAGGTGGCGCCGACGCTCGCGGCCGCGGCGCTCAGTCGCGCGTCGAGCCGCCACGCTGCGAGGTTCGCGAGCGCGGGAGAGGTGGGCGCGCCGGTCGGGAGGTGCGGGGTCCGCAAACGTTGCCGTTGCCGCGCCCGCGCCGACCGGTCGGCGCCGGCGGGGCAGGCGGCGAGGACCGCTGCGGGCGCACGGGTGCTCGAGAGGCCGGCGAGCGTGCGGGCGACGGCGTCCGGGTAGCCGGCGGCGCGGAAGACCCCGAGCACGGCGCCGGCGGGCACCGACGCGAAGAAGTCCTCCAGGTCGAATTGCAGCAAGACCGCGCGCCCCACGTGGGGTTCGGCCCCGGTGCGCGGGGAGCGCCCGCGCACGAACCCGTGCGCAGCATCGTGCGCGGGGATGGCGTCGAGGATGTGCTCGAGGATCCATCGTTGTACCTCGCGCGTGCGCTCCTTGGGCGCTTCCACCAGGCGCGCCCCCCCCGACGGCTTGGCGCGCCAGTGGAAGTGGTAGTGCCACAGCGGACAGTGGTCTGTGCGGGTCTGCCATCCCTTCGGATCTGCAAACCACGCGAGGTCGTCACCGGAGAGACGAAGGAGCGCGGCGAGGTCACCAACGCTGTCGATGGGGCGCACCGGCCAGCGCCGTGGCCCCATGCGCGTGGTGGCCACGACCCAGCGTCGGATGCGGAGGTGGACCCGCGACGGAGGCATCCACGCCCGGTACGCGGCGATGGTGCGGACGAGCCAGGGATCGGCCTCCAGCGGCGCGGGGTCGCGGCTCAGGCGACGGGCGAGGGCGCGCCACGGGCCGTGCGGCACCGCGTCGAACATCCGCGCGCCGATGCCCTCGGCCGTCCACGGCCCGGCGACGGCGGCCTCGGCCAGCGCACGATCGAGAACGGTCCCCGCTTTCACGAGTGTGCGCCGATGCCGACCGACGAGCCCGGTCCGGCCGGGGTCCGTCGGCGCCGGGGCGCCGGGGCACCCCGGCGGTGGGGTGCGGAGGAAGAGCAGAAGCTTCGGGGTAACCCCGAAGTGGCGGAAACCACCAGCTCGGAACGGCACCGGCGCACCCGGCGAGCTTAGCCGGGCAGACCCCGCGCGCCGAGCGCGGACCGCCGACCGGCCTCCGCGCGCTTCGGGACGGTCGCGCGGCGGGCCCAAGATCGGCTACTCGGTCGGGATGCCCCCGACCGGCCGCCTCGCGCCCACGCCCTCCGGGCACCTGCACCTCGGCAACGCGCTGGCGTTCGGCGCGGCCTGGCTCAGCGTACGGGCGGAGGGCGGTCGCTTGCTCTTGCGTGTCGAGGACCTGGATGCGGGCCGGGCGCGGCAGGACGTCGCCGAGGCGCAACGCCAGGACCTGCGCTGGCTCGGGCTCCACTGGGACCACGAGGTGGCCCCGCAATCGACGCGCCGGTACCCGCTCGACGGAATTCCGGTGTTTCGATGCGTATGTACGCGAGCCACGC
Organism: Pseudomonadota bacterium; assembly: GCA_005776735.1. Classification (GTDB taxonomy): domain Bacteria; phylum Myxococcota_A; class UBA796; order UBA796; family SXON01; genus SXON01. The sequence continues at coordinate 2,794 of SXOM01000564.1, read as the reverse complement.
GACACATGCTCGGATGCCACTGCCGCGTGAAGGAGCACGACAAGGGCGCATGGCGCTTCGACACCCCGCGCGGGCCGGTCGAGTTCGTCGACCGCGCGTGCGGGCCGCAGACCTTCGCGCCCGACGAGGACCCCATCCTCGTGCGCGCGGACGGCGAGGCGGCGTACCCGCTGGCGGTGGTGCTCGACGACCACCGGGACGGCGTGACCGAGGTGGTGCGGGGGGGCGACCTGCTGCAGGCCACGGCGACCCAGGTGAAACTGTACGATGTGCTAGGCTGGACGGCGCCCAGTTGGCTGCACGTACCAATCCTCGTCGGTGAAGACGGAAAAAAGCTCAGCAAGTCTCACGGGAGCACCGAGCTGCGGGCGCTGCGGGCGGCGGGCTGGAGCGCGGGGCGCGTGTGGGAGGTGCTCGGTCCGCTCCTCGGGGTGGCGGGCCTCGATCCGGCGGGGTTCGATGCGCACAAGGTGGCGCGGGGGACGTTCCGGGTCCGGGATGACGGTTCGGTGCAAGCCGCGCCGACGCAGCCGGGGAGCGGTTAGGCCGGGGCGCGCGAGGAGTCGACATGGCGGGGTTCCGGACGGCGGCGGTGGTGGGGGCGTCGGTGGGCATCGGCGCCGAGATGGTCCGGCAGCTCGCGGCGGGCGGGGTGCGCGTGGCGGCCGTCGCCCGGCGGCTCCCGGAGCTGGAGAAGCTGCAGGGGGAGTGCGGGGGCCCCGACAAGGTGCGGGTGTACACCCACGACGTGAAACACTTCGACGAAGCACCTGCGCTCTTCGACCGGATCGTCGCCGACCTGGGCTCGCTCGACTGCCTCATCTACAACGCCGGCGTGATGCCGCGGGTCGAAGAGAGCGAGTACAACTTCGCGAAGGACCGCGAGATGATCGAGGTCAACCTGTTGGGCGCGATGGCGTGGCTCAACCCCGCGGCCGCGTACATGGAGGCCCGGCGGGAGGGCACGCTGGTCGGCGTCTCGTCGGTGGCGGGCGACCGCGGGCGGCGGGGAAACCCGGCGTACCACACCTCCAAGGCGGCGCTGACGACCTACCTCGAGGCGCTCCGCAACCGCCTCTTCCGGTACGGGGTGCACGTGGTCACCGTGAAGCCCGGCCCGGTGCGCACCGCGATGACCGAAGGCTTGAAGTTGCCGCTGATGATCGACGCGCCCGAGGCCGCGCGGGGGGCGCTGGCCCTGGCTGCGGCGGGCACGGGCGAGGGGTACGTGCCCGTGGCCTGGCAGCCCATCATGCTGACGATTCGGCACGTGCCGTCCATCATCTTCCGCCGCACCAACATCTGAGGTGCCCATGACTCCCGCCGCCGCGGTGCTCCCGCGCAAGGTCTTCGACGGCTTCGGCTACGCGCAGCGGTCGGTGTCGGTCTTCGCCGAGCCGCGCTCGGGGGACGAGCTCGCGCACTGGTTCCGGTTCGCCAGGGACAACGGGCTCTCGGTCGCGATGCGCGGCGCGGGCCGCAGCTACGGCGACGCGGCCATCAACGGCGGTGGCCTGGTGCTCGACACGCGCGCCATGCGGCGCATCCTGGCGTGGGACCCCGCGACCGGCGTGGCCGACGTGGAGCCGGGGGTCACGATCGAGGACCTGTGGCGCACGTTCCTGAAGGACGGTTGGTGGCCGGCGGTGGTGCCGGGGACGATGTTCCCCACCCTGGGCGGCATCGCCTCGATGAACGTGCACGGCAAGAACTGCTTCAAGGTCGGCCCGTGGGGCGATCACATCCTCGAAGGGGAGCTGGTCGCGCCGGATGGGCGGGCCTACCGCGTGTCGCGCGACGAGAACGCCGACCTGTTCCGCGCGGCGATCGGCGGGTTCGGGATGCTCGGCGCGTGGAGCCGGCTGCGCATCCAACTCAAGCGGGTGCACAGCGGCCAGGTGCGCGTGAAGGCCCACCACTGCCGCAACCTCGACGAGCAGTTCGCCTGGTTCGAAGAGTGGACGACGAAGTCCGACTACTGCGTGAGCTGGCTCGATTGTATCCGCGGGGGGGCGGGCCTCGGTCGTGGTGAACCGCACTCGGCCAACTACCTGCACGAGGGCGAAGACAAGGCCCCCGACCTGGAGCCGACCCACCAGGACCTCCCGGGTCACATCCTCGGCGTGCCGCGGGGCCTCGTGGGGACCCTCCTCGGCAAGTTCAACACCAACCTCGGCATGAAGTTCTTGAACTTCGGAAAGTACCAGGTGGCGAAGTTGGCCGCGGGCCGCGAGTACACCCAGGGCCACGTCGCGTTCAACTTCCTCCTCGACTACGTGCCCACGTTCCGCGACGCCTACCGCCCCCACGGGTTCGTGCAGTACCAGCCGTTTGTGCCGAAGGACGCCGCGAAGGAGGTGTTCGCCAACGTCCTGCGCCTGACGCAGGCGCGCGGCGTGCCGAGCTACCTCGGCGTGATGAAGCGGCACCGGCCCGACGAGTTCCTGCTGAGCCACGGGCTCGACGGCTACAGCCTCGCGCTCGACTTCCCGGTCACGCCCGCCAATCGTGCGGTCCTGTTCAAGACGCTGCACGAACTCAGCGACATGGTGGTCGAAGCGGGCGGGCGGTTCTATCCGGCGAAAGACGGGGTGATCCGGCCCGACCACTTCCAGCGGGCGTGGGGTCAGGAGCGCATCAGCCGCTTCCAGACCTTGCGGGACATGGTCGACCCCGATCGCATCCTGCGCACCGAGTTCGCGGCGCGGGTGGGCCTGCGGGACTGAGGCCCTCAGCGCCGCAGGCGGGCCTCGAGCTCTTCGAGGCGGCGGCGGAGCGCGTCGAGGCCGTCGTC
>SXOM01000563.1 GCA_005776735.1 Pseudomonadota bacterium | reverse complement strand
GGGTCGCGTAGGCGCCGGTCGGCCGCGGGCCTGGGTCCCCCGCGCGGCCGGCGGCTGCGCGGGCCCGGTCATTTTTGGGGCCTTGCCGCGGGCCCTCGGCCGGATAGCGGCGCGCCATGTTCGTGATCCTCCTCGCCGCCGCGCTCGCGGCGGACTCCGCCTCCGCCGTCAACGCCAAGGTTCCCGCGGTCTACAAGCAGGACCTGAAGTTCGGCGCCGTCACGCTCCTGGAAGAGAAGCTCAAGGCGATCGTGCCGACCACCTGGGTGGCCCAGTCCACCCCCAAGGGCGCCTACGAGCCGCCCGAGAGCTACTTCCTGGGGCGCGAGTCGGAGTTCCGCATCGGGGTGCAGTGCGGGCCGGGGTGCAAGGCCGTGGACGACTGGGAGCCGGTGCTCGAGGAGGCGTTCTTCAAGGAGATGACCTCGTGGAGCTGGAAGAAGTTTCGCGAGGAGAAGGGGCTCACCCACCGGTTCATGACCGCCAAGGCGCCCAATGGCGTGGTCCAGATCGTGCGGGTGATCTTCGCCCCGGGGGGCGACAAGGCCTTCTACTGCAAGGCCCGCCTGTTTCCCCAAGGTGGGGGGATCACCGCGATCGACCCGGCGCTCGAGAAGGTGATCCCGGCGTTCGAAGAAGCCTGCCTGGCGATGAAGAAGTAGCGGCGGCGGCCGCGCGATGCACGGCGGCCCCGGCCGCCGCCCAGGCCGGTCGCGGTGCATCGCCCCTGGGGCTCAGGGAAGGAAGAACGTGCGCTCTTCTGGGGTGGGTACGCGGCAGGCGTCGGCCTTGCCCCAGATGCGGTAGCGGACCGCGGCGACCCGGCGGTAGGCCCAGTCGGTGAGGGGGCGGGGCAGGACGGCGAAGGCGCCGAGCCAGGACCACGGCGCCGGCAGATGGCGGACGATGGCGAACGCGGCGTCGCTGCGGAGGCGGAGCTCGGCGCCGTCGAGGAAGCAGACGGTGTCGATGTCGTGGGGCATCTCGGGGTAGCGGGCGCGCAGGGCGGCGGCCGTGGGACCCTGGAGGGGGGCGTACCGAAGGCGGCGGTGGCGGTCGTGCGCGAGCAGCCAGCGGACGGAGGCGTCGCAGAAGCCGCAGACGCCGTCGTAGAGCACCAGGCGATCGGGGAGCGCCGGGTTCATCGACGCGCCAGGAGCGCACGGTCGACGCGGAGGCGGGAGGTGGCGACCAGCCAGCGGCGGAGCGGCGCGGCCTCGGCCACGCCGACGAGGCGTCGGCACAACGCGCGCGCTGCGGGCGCGTCGAGGTGCTGCCCGTCCCAGACGTGGACGCCCGCCGCTTCGATGTGGTCGCCGTCGGCGCGCACGTCGTCGCTCTGCCAGGAGGGAGGCGCGACCGCCGCGCCCAACCGTGCCGCCAACACCCGCAAGGCCGCGGCGGCATCGCTGCGCCGGTCGGCGTCGGCCCGACGGGCGAGCACGTGGCGCTCGTGCGCGAGGTGGGCGGCCATCGCGGCCACGACCCACCGCCGGTGGTCCACCGGAGCCGCCTGGGCCAGGAGCGTCGCGAGGTCGAACGGATCGTCGGGATGGAGCTGGAGAAGGAGGGCTGCGAGCCGGCCTTCGCCGCCGCCGCCGGGCTCGCTCCCGACCAGGCGCCAACGGCCGCCGAGGTGGACCAGCCGGGTCTCGAGCGCCCGGCCGTCGCCCAGCCGCCCGTCGTTCGCCGCGCCGAGGCCGGCGGCGGCGACCCCCGCGGAGAGGAGCGGGTCGCCGGGGAGGGGCGGCTCCCCGGGGACCGGCAGCAGGTCGGCCAACGCATAGGCGACCGGCGGCGACCACGCCGCTTCGGGGGCGTCGGCGTCGGCCTCCCAGACCAGGCCGTCGTCGACGGGCGGGCCGAGGCGGAGCACCCGGCGCAGTCCGGTCTGCATGTCCACCGCGTCCCACCACGAGGTCGCCCCCGCGGTGGCGAGGTGCTCCCGGCGGACGCCGCGGCCGATGCGGCTCACCCGAGCTCGATCGTGGCGTTGCTGATCACCAGGTTGCCCGAGGGGTCCCGAGTCTCCAGCGCCCAGACGCCGGGCGCCACGGTCCACCCCGACGTCGTGAGCTCGCCCCCGAGGTAGACCGGGCGGGCGAAACGGACGGCGAGCCGGCGCAGGCGCCGGGCGTCGCCGTGGCCCACCGCGCGCACCGCGGCGGCCCCGGTCATCGCCATCGTGCACAAGCCCTGGAGGATGACGTCGGGGTGGCCGGCCGCGCGGGCGGTGTCGGCGTCGAGGTGGATCGGGTTGTCGTCGAGCGACGCCTCGGCGTAGCGCGTGGCCAGGCCGGGCGGCACCGGGAAGTGGGCGACGAACGCCGGGGGGCCCTTGTCGGGCTCGGGCGCCGGTGCGGGGCGTGCCCCACCTTCGGCCCGCTTGGGGGCGCGCACGAAGTAGGTGGTCCGGGCCTCGACCGCCAACCGACCATCGACGAAGCCGAGGAGCCGGCTCACCACCACCGTGCCGCTCGGCTTCTCCTCGACCGACTCGAGGGTGGCGCGGAGCTGGACGAGGTCCCACGGGCGGATCGGCCGGTGGAACCTCGCGTCGTGCTCGCCGTGCACCAGGCGCAGCAGGTCGAGGCCGAGCTCGGGGTCGGTCGCGATCTTGAACATCAGCTTGTGGAACAGGCGGACGTGGAACATCGGCGGCACGATCGCGTCGGCGCCGGCGTAGGCCGGCGAACCGTCGCCCGTACAGTCGGCGTACAACCCGGCGAAGCGCGGCTCGGCGAACGAGGCGCCGCCTTCGTACCGCTTGCCGATGGGCCAGGTGCGCGGGGCCGCGGGAGCGGCCGGTGCGGCCGGCGGCGGTGCGCTGGCGCCGGCCGCGGCCGGGCGGCGGGAGAAGTCGAAGTACATCGCGAACTTCATGAGCGTGCCCATGTTGTCCGCGGTGATCTTGCCCGACATGAACGCCTTGTCGGGCGCGATGGACTGGTCGAAGATGCCGACGATCGTGGCGCGGTCGGTCTTGATGACACAGTCCGCGGACCCGGAGAGCCCCGCTTCGACGCGGCAGACGCCGTGCTCGACCACCAGCGTGTGGCTGGAGCCGTCGCGGATGTCGAAGTGGATGCGCGTGCGCCAGTCTCCGGCCTTGTCGGCGCGGAAGGCGAGCGGCACCAGCGAGAACGCCTCCTGCACGACGTCGGGGCCGCTCGTCGGCGGGGGCGCCGGCGCCGGCGCTTCGTCGAAGGTGGTGATCTGGCCCCAGGCGGCGGTGATCTCGTCGAGGGTCCACGGCGCGTCACCGGGCTTCTCCACCCCCGGGTTGACCTGCACGCGGTACAGGTGCAGGCGTTGGCCCGCGACGCCGACGATGGTGCCGGTGACGTTGCGGGCGGCGTCGCTGGCGAGCCACACGACGACGGGGCTGATGTGGTCGGGCGTGAGCTCGGCGCGCACCCGGTCGATGTCCTCGGTCATCCGCGTCTTGGCGATGGGCGCGATGGCGTTGACGGTGATGCCCGCCTTCTTGAGCTCCATCGACAACACGCGGGTGAGCCCGTAGATGCCCGCCTTGGCCGCGGCGTAGTTGGACTGACCGTAGTTGCCGATCATGCCGGACACCGAGGTGGTGTTGATGATCGACCCGCCCTGCACCGAGAGCGCCGGGATCGCGGCCTTGCACACGTTGTAGCTGCCCTTGAGGTGAACCTGCACCACGAGGTCCCACTCCGGCTCGGACATCTTCGCGACGCTCTTGTCGCGCAGGATGC
>SXOM01000078.1 GCA_005776735.1 Pseudomonadota bacterium | reverse complement strand
GGTCCGCTTCGTCGAGCACCAGGTACTCGACGTTGTCCAGGTTGACGCCGGGACGGGACAGGTGATCGAGCAGGCGGCCCGGCGGGGCGACGAGCACGGTGACCCCGCGGCGCAGGGCCTCGGTCTGCGGGCCCATGCCCACCCCACCGAAGATGGCGGCGGCAGGAACCTTGGCGTAGCGGCTGAACGTCTCGGTGGCCTCGAGCACCTGGGCGGCGAGCTCCCGGGTGGGGGTGACCACCAACACCCGGGTGCCGGGCTTCGGTGCCTGAAGGAGACGATGAAGGATCGGGAGCATGAACGCCGCGGTCTTTCCGCTTCCGGTCATCGCCGCGGCGAGCACGTCGCGCCCGGCGACGCCGGCGGGGATGGCGTCCTTCTGGATGGGGGTGGGGGTGCTGTACTCCAGGTCGCTCAAGGCGCGGAGCAGGCGGGAATCGAGGCCGAGTTCGGCGAAAGACACGAGACGTCCAGGTCGGATGCGCGGCCGGCGAACGAAGTGTCCACGGCGGCGGCCGACGGGGCTAACCCGTTGGCGGCGAATTGCCGAAGGGGCCGGTAGCTGCCTTCACCCCGGCGCGGCGCCGTCGGGGCTCGGCGCGGGGAGCGGCCGGGCCGCAGGCGCCGCCCACAGGCCCTCGGGCCACGCGGGCCACCCGAAGCCGGACTCGCCCGGGGTCGGATTGGTCCCCGTGAGCCAACCGTAGAGCGCCATCGGCACACTTCCGTTGACCATCGCCTCGGGTGCCGTGCCGGCGAGCGGGGCGCCCCACAAGCCCACGAACGCGTCCTTCTCGTGGAACGACTCGCCGGCATGGCGGCCGGGGACCTTGGTGTTGTAGCCGACGCCGTCGCGGGGGAAGAGGTTCACCGTGCCGGCGCGGTCGGTGTCGTAGAGGTGGGCGAGCTGCACGACGCTGTCGGGACGTACGCTGAAGCGCGTGGCGAGCCGCCAGTCGGCCTCCGTGCACCACTGAGCGGGGTCGCCCATCGGCGCGCCCAGGCAGTGGGCACGCAGGGTGGCCACATCGTCGAGCGCGGCCTGGTGGTGCTTTTCGTAGGAGTTCGCCACCGCGAGGTCCAACACATCGGGGCCCTCGAGCCGCACGTGGATGCGATCTCCAGTCCGTCGCAACGTGGCAGTGCTCACACCGCCGTTGCGCGGGCCCATCACCACGGTGACGCCCCCTTCGGGGGTGCAGGGCTCGCCGCGGAGCACGAGGTAGTCGAGCGAGTCGCCGAGGCGCGCGATCAGCTCGGTCGGTACGTCGAGGGTGTGGCCGTCCAGCGTCCGGAGGGAGCGCAGCTCGTCGAGCACCGGCTGTCGCGCCCATCCCTCCGCGTGGTCGACGAAGAAGTCCATCATGTAGTTGCCACCTGCGGTGCTCGCGACCACAAGGTCGAGGTCGCGCATCGAGGGCGGGCGGAGGCGATGGGTGAGCTTCGGCCCTTCGCCTTCGTCCGAGCTGATCTTCTTGAGCTTCAGCTCCACCCCCGACTTGCGCAGCCCCTCGACGACTTCGGCCTCGGGAGACACCACCCAACGGATCGGCGCGAGGCCGTGATCTCCGGCCATCCCGTACAACGTGCGGTCCTGCACCCCGGCCTCGGCGTAGGTGTCCGCGATCCGCGACAACCAGTGGTCCAGGCGGACCAGCTCGCCGGTGGGGCCGATGATCTCGTCGGCGAAGGGGCCCTTGGCGTGGGCGAAGTGGTCGGGCCACGGGTTGTAGTACAGCAGGTAGTCGGGCATCGACTCGGGCAAGAGCGCCGCGAGCTCGGCGATCTCCGCGCGGGCGGCCTCGGCCTCGCGCGCCTGGGCGCGACCGTCCAGCACCTCCCACGGGTGGTGTTTTCCGCGCAGGATTGGTCGGCGTTCGAGCAGGCGCGCCCGCAGCTCGGCGATGCGGCGCTCGTTCACCGCGCGGGTCGTGAGCGCCGCGACGCAGCGGGTGTCCCCGAAGTCGCGCACCTTCTCTCCGACCGCGAGCGCGAGGAATCCGTCGAAGCTCGCGTCGGCGACCTCGTCGTACTGGCCGCCGCAGGACATCGTGGTGCGGCTCTGCAGCCGCTCGAACATCGTCCGCATCCCGCTCTGGCGGGTGAGCGCCGTGAGCTGGAGGGCGTCGTTCCCGTAGAAGTACCAGGGCCGCCCCTGCTGCACGCCGTCCTTCACGTACGTCCGGTCGACGAAGTGGAAGTTGGGGATGCCCGTGGAGGCCGGCCCGCCGACCGGCGCGCCGGTCATCGCCACCGGCAGGTTGCGCACGCTGATGGTGGGCGTGGTGCTGAGACCGTGACGGACAAAGCCAGGGTTTCCCACGATCTTCGCCAGCGTGGGCAGGCGCGCACCGGACCCATGCTGGACCGCGTGGTGCAGCGCGGCCGTGGACCCGAGCGGGGCCGGCGCGGTGGAGCGCGCCTTCGGCTTGCGCGCCGCATCGCGCGTTTCTTCGGCGGCGACGGCGACGAGGAACGGGTCCTGCGCCTGGCCCTTGGCCAACGCGTCGACGAGGTGGCCCTGCAGTCCGTCCACGACCACGTGCACCGCGAGCGGCCGCTCGGCGTGCCACCGCAAGAACGTCCAGCCCTCCTCCCGCTCGGGGTCGAGGAGCGCGCCCTGCAGCCACGCCCCCCACTGGCGCTCCGCCTGCACGTTGCCGGCGAAGATCGCGTAGTGTTTGCACACTTCGGCGTCGACGAATTCGACCATCGACAACGTCATGGCGTCGAGCGTGGTCGCGTCGCCCAGGGCCTTGCGCAGTCCGTCGCGCACGTCGCCCGGCTCCATGCCGCCTTCCAGCTCCTCGAGCACCTCGCGCACGATGGGCACCGCGCGCGCGGTGCGGGCTTCGAGCACGGCGTCGTCTCCGGCGCACACCAGGCGGTCGGCGATCGACGCGTCGGCGCCCTGGTCCTGGAGGTACACCGCGTCGTACAGGCGCAAGAGCCGCGCCGCGTTCTTGGCGTCCACGCCGCCGCCACCGCTGGGCTCGGCGGCCGGTGTGAACGAGAACAGGCTGTGCTCCCAGGCGGGCTGGCCGGCCACCGGGGCGAGGTGGGTGCGCGCCCACGTCGCGAAGTCCGGCTCGGCCGGCGCGGCGTAGTGCTCCTTCACGAAGAGCGCGAAGGGGACGAGCTCGTCGACGAAGCCCTCGGCCGCGAGCCGGCGCTGGATGCGCGTGCGCACCTCGTCGTCGAGCGGCACCGTCTCGAGCCACGCGCTCAGCCCGAGCCGCGCGACGCGGGGCGCGGCCCACTCCACGGGGACGCGGACGCCCGCTTCGGCGCCGGTCACCACGGTGTCGACGAGCGCGACCACCTCGGCGGTGACGGGGTCGGCTCCGAGGGGCACCGGCTCACCGTCCCAGGCGAACCCCGCGAGGACCAGCCCGACGAGCGCGGTGGCGCCGAGGCCGGCGCGGAGGCGGGGGCTCATCGGCCCGCCTTGGCGGCGAGCGCGGCCTTGACGACCGGGCCGAGCGTGGGGGCCAGCGTGGTCGCGATGCGCTGGTGACCTTCGGCCGTCGGGTGGATGCCGTCGGCCTGGTTCAGCGCGGGGTCGCCGGCGATGCCTTCCAGCAGGAACGGTACCAGGGGCACCTCGAGCTCGGCCGCGAGGCGGGGGTACACCGCGTCGAACGCCTCCTGGTACTCGGGTCCGAGTGTCGGGTTTCCGCGCATGCCGAGCAGCACCACCGCGACCCCCGCGGCGCGCGCGCGGGTGACGATGGTGCGCAGGTTGGTGTCGACCTCGGCGGCCGCCACCCCCCGGAACATGTCGTTGGCGCCGAGCTCGACGACCAGCACGTCGAGCCCCTGTGCCAACAGCCAGGCCACCCGCCGGACGCCGCCGGCGGTGGTGTCGCCGCTCACGCCGGCGTTGATGACCTCCACCGCGAGCCCCGCCTCCCGCCACTGGCGGCCGAGCACCGCGGGGAAGGCGGCGTCGGCGGGCAAGCCCATGCCCGCGCTGAGGCTGTCGCCGAGGAACGCGACCCGCGCCGTCGACCCACTCGCCGCTGCCGGCGCGCTCCTCGGGCCCGATGTGGCGGCCGACGGTCCCGCGCTCGGGCCGAATGCGGGACAAGACGACGTCCCC
>SXOM01000077.1 GCA_005776735.1 Pseudomonadota bacterium | reverse complement strand
GCGCGCCGCGCGCGACATCATCGCCGAAGAGGCGAAGCGCTCCGGCATGTTCTTCGTGAACGAGCGCTGGCTGGGCGGCACGCTCACCAACTGGGAAACGGTCAAGAAGAGCATCGACCGCCTCAACTTCCTCATCAAGTCCCGCACCGAGGGCCGTCTCGACTCCCTGACCAAGAAGGAAGTCCTCACGGTCACCCGCCAGATCGAGAAGATGGAGAAGTCGCTCGGCGGCATCAAGGACCTGCGTGGCCTGCCGGGCGCGATCTTCGTGATCGACCCGAAGAAGGAGCACATCGCGGTCGACGAGGCCAACAAGCTCGGCATCCCCGTCGTGGCGCTCTGCGACACCAACTGTGACCCCGACGGCATCGCCTACGTCATCCCCGGCAACGACGACGCCATCAAGTCCATCCGCCTGTTCACCGCCGCCATCGCCGACGCCGCCCACGCGGGCGTGAACGCCGGTCGCAGCGACGCCGCCGTGGCCACCCGCTTCGACGACGACAGCGGCGTGGAGATCGTGCGTCGCGGCTCCGCCGGCGCCGCCCCCGCCGAAGAGCAGGCCTGAACCTTCCCCGCACTGGAGACACCGTCATGGCTACGATGGAACAGATCAAGGAGCTGCGTGAGCGCACCGGCGCCGGCATGCTCGACTGCAAGAAGGCGCTCGGCGAAAACGGCGACGACGTGCAGAAGGCGATCGACTGGCTTCGCGCCAAGGGCATCGCGTCCGCCGCCAAGAAGGCGGGCCGGGCTGCGGCCGAAGGCATCGTCGAGGCGTACATTCACGCCGGTGGCAAGATCGGCGTGATGGTCGAGCTCAACTGCGAGACCGACTTCGTCGCGATGAACGAGAACTTCAAGGCTCTCGCCCGCGACATCGCGATGCACATCGCCGCTTCGCAGCCGGACTACGTCCGCCGGGAGGAGGTCCCCGCGGCCGCCTTCGAGCGCGAGAAGCAGATCCAGGTCGAGAAGACGATGGCCGAGGGGAAGCCCCAGGCGATCGCCGAGAAGATCGTGGTGGGTCGCATGACCAAGTGGTACGAGGAGGTCTGCCTCCTCGATCAGCGCTGGTTCAAGGACGACTCCAAGACGGTCGACCAGATCGTCAAGGAGGCCACCTCCACCATCGGCGAGAACATCCAGGTGCGCCGCTTCTCGCGGTTCGTCATGGGCGAAGGCCTGGTGAAGAAGTCCGACGACTTCGCCGCCGAGGTCGCCAAGCAGGCGGGCCTCGCGTAGTGCGTCGAGTGGGGTGGGGACCAGTCGTGCCCCACCCCATGCGCCGGCCCCGCGGGCGCGATAAGCCCGCGGCGTGCCAGCGCCCATCTACTCGCGCGTCCTGTTGAAGCTCTCCGGCGAGATGCTCGCCGGTGAGATGGACTTCGGTCTCGACCCGCAGGTGCTCGGCCGCCTCGCCGACGAGCTCATCGAGGTCAAGGCGCTCGGCGTCGAGCTGGGGCTCGTCATCGGCGGCGGCAACATCTTTCGCGGCGTGTCCGGCAGCGAAAAGGGGATGGAGCGTGCGCACGCCGACTACATGGGCATGCTGGCCACGGTCATCACCGCGCTCGCCATGCAGGACGCGTTGGAGCAGCGGGGCTGCTACACCCGGGTCATGAGCGCGCTCCGCATCGAGCAGGTGTGTGAGCCGTACATCCGTCGCCGCGCCATCGCGCACCTCCACAAGGGGCGGGTGGTCATCTTTGCGGCGGGTACGGGCAACCCGTACTTCTCCACCGACTCGGCGGCGGCGCTGCGCGCGGCGGAGATCGGCGCCGAGGTCATCCTCAAGGCCACCAAGGTCGACGGGGTGTACGACAAGGACCCGAAGAAGTTCGCCGACGCGGTGCGCTTCGAGCAGATCTCGCCGATGGATGCGTTCAAGCGCGGCCTCAAGGTCGCCGACGCCACGGCCATCGCGTTGGCGATGGAGAACAACACGCCGATGATCATCTTCGATCTGAGCGTGCCCGGGAACATCAAGCGGGTCGTGCTCGGGGAGACCGTGGGCACCCTCGTCACCACCCCCAAAGCGGGAGTCCTTCCATGAGCGACGACTACGTCAAGAGCGCCACGGCCGACATGCTCAAGAGCATGGACCAGCTCAAGCGGGAGCTGGTGGGGGTGCGAACCGGTCGCGCCACGCCGGCGCTCATCGAGCACCTCCCGGTCGAGGTCGCGTCCTACGGCAGCACCATGAGCCTCAAGGAGCTCGGCGGCATCACCGCCCCCGACGCGCGCATGCTGGTGGTCAACCCCTGGGACAAGGGTACGATCAAGGACATCGAGCGGGCCATCGCCACCAGCGGGCTCGGCTTCAACCCGCAGAGCGACGGGCAGATCGTCCGCATCCCGATCCCGGCGCTCACCGGCGAACGTCGCCAGCAGCTCGTGAAGGTGGTCAAGCAGCACGCCGAAGAGGCCAAGGTCCGCGTGCGCGGGGTGCGTCGCGACTACAAGGAGATGCTCGAGGAGGCGGAGCGCGATGGCGACCTCACCGAGGATCAGCTCAAGAAGCAGCTCGAGAAGCTGCAAGAGGCCACCGACGCGCACGTGAAGCTCGTCGACGAGATGTGCGCGAAGAAGGAGAAGGAGATCCTCGACCTCTAGTCGGGGCGCCATGAAGATCCCCACGCACGTCGCGATCATCATGGACGGCAACGGCCGCTGGGCCGAGGCCCGCGGCTGGCCCCGGGTGCGCGGTCACGAAGAGGGCGCCGAGAGCGTCCGTGTCGTCACCCGCGCGTGTCGCGAAGCGGGCGTGAAGGCGTTGACGCTGTACAGCTTCTCCACCGAGAACTGGAAGCGCCCCGAGGACGAGGTGGGCGCGCTGATGGGGCTCCTGGCGCGCTACCTCATCCAGGAGCGGCGCGAGATCCTGGACAACGGCATCCGACTGAACGCCGTGGGCCAGCTCGACCGGCTGCCGCTGACCGTGCGCACCGCCTTGCGTGAGCTGATGCACGCGAGCCGCGACAACCAGCAGATGGTGCTCACGCTGGCGTTGTCCTACGGCTCGCGGCACGAGCTGGTCGAGGCCGCCAAGGCCCTGGCCAAGAAGGCCGCCGCCGGTCGGCTGCGGCCCGACCAGATCGACGAGCGCCTGTTCTCGGCCGAGCTGCAGACCGCGGGCCTGCCCGATCCCGACCTGCTCATCCGCACCAGCGGCGAACTCCGCTTGAGCAACTTCATGTTGTGGCAGCTCGCGTACGCCGAGCTCTACGTCACCGACACCCTGTGGCCGGACTTCCGTCGTCCCGAGCTCGAGGCGGCGTTTGCCGCGTTCGGCAGTCGGGAACGGCGGTTCGGCGCCACCGGCGCGCAGCTCCGGGGGGGCCCGTAGGTGGGGCTTCGCCTGTTGTCGGGCGCGATTGGCCTGTGCATCGTCCTGCCCGTGCTGTGGTTCGGTGGGGTCGGGGTCGCGGTGCTCGTGGCGGTGGTCGTCGCGCTCGCGATGGACGAGTGGGCGCTGATGATGACGCGGGACATGCCCGCGGCGGCCACCCGTACGCGGCTCACCCTGGTGCCGTTGGGGCTCGCGCTGCATGTGGCGGTGACCCACGTGGCGCCCACCCTCGCGGGGCCGCTGGTGGCGGTGGTGGTGATGATCGGGCTCACGGTGCCGATGTTCGCCGAGGCCGACGTCGCGCGCGCAGGCACGCAGGCGGTTCGCGGCGTGGCCGGGCTGGTGTATGCGCCGCTCCTCGTGGCGCCGCTGGTGGCGCTCCGCGGTCGCGAGGACGGGATCTGGATGGTCCTGTACCTTTTCGCGGCGACCTGGCTCGGCGACACCGGCGCCTACTTCGCCGGGCGTGCCTTCGGCCGCACGCCGTTGTTTGCGAGGGTGTCTCCCAAGAAGACGGTCGAGGGGGCGGTGGGTGGCCTCGCCGCCAGCGCGATCGGCGGCGTCATCTTCGCCAAGGTCGGCAACCTGCCGTTCGGGGTGATCGAGTGTGTGCTCCTGACGATGCTCCTCGACGTGCTCGGCGTGGTCGGCGACCTCGCCGAGTCGCTGGTGAAGCGCACCTGGGACGTGAAGGACTCGGGCTGGGTCATGCCCGGGCACGGCGGCATCCTGGACCGCATCGACTCGTTGTGCTTCACCACGCCGGTACTGTGGTTGTGGTTGGAGTTGCGGTGAAGCGACTCGGTGTGCATGGTGGGGGACGGTGACCCCGCTCGCATTCGCCCAGACCGCGCTGATGGTCGTCCTGATGGTGGGCACGCTGGTGCTCGTGCACGAAGCCGGTCACTTCGTGGTCGCGCGGCTCTTCGGGGTCACGGTCAAGGTCTTCAGCATCGGCATCGGCCCCCGCGCGTTCGGCGTCCGCATCGGCAAGACCGACTACCGCGTGTCGTGGATCCCGATCGGTGGCTACGTCCGCTGGGTGGGCGCCGACCCGTTCTCGGACAGCGGCACTGACGAGGAGGGCGAGTGGATCGACGCGCAGGGGTCGTTCATCCACAAGCCGGCGTGGCAACGGCTGCTGATCGTGGCCGCGGGGCCGGTCACCAACCTGGTGTTGCCGGCCTTCGTCTTCACCGCGTTGTTCCTGGCGGGCGAACCGCAGTGGAAGGCGACCATCGGGTATGTCGTACCGGGCAGCGCCGCCGAGTCGGCCGGCGTGGTGGCCGGGCAGACGTTGACCTCCGTCGGCGGCGTTCCGGTCCGCACGTGGAACGACGTGGCCGAGGTGCTCGACGCCGGGGTGGCGCCGGGGGGGCTGGCCCTGGAACTGACGGCGGGCACCGACGCGCGGGCGCTGGTGGTGCCCCTCGCCGACGTCTCGGACCCGACCCACTTCGGGGACTACGGGCTGGACCCTCGCGCGCTCGACACGTCGCTGCTGGTCGATGATCCCGCTTCGCCCACCGGCAAGGCGGGCCTGCGCACCGGCGACAAGATCACCGCGGTGGAGGGCGTGGCCATCGAGACGTGGACCGCCCTGGCCGCTGCGCTGGAGGGCCGCGACCGCGCGGCCGTCGAGGCCCGGCGCGAGGGGGAACAGGGCGTGATCACGGCCACGTTGGCCGTCGATCCGTCGTGGGCCCCCACACGCTTCCCCGCCGACGACGCGCTGTGGGCGCGCTGGGGGCTCGCGCACGGGATGACGGGGATCGCCGCCATCCAGGCCGTCCTGGCCGACGGAACGGCGTCCCCCGCCCAGTGCCAGGGGCTCAAGCTCGGGGACCGGGTCCTGCGCATCGGCGATCGCGACGTGCGCCGCTGGCTCGACATCACCGCGAGCATCACCGGTGCGTTCCCCGAGGGGGGTACGCTGGCCGACACGGCCACGCCCCTGCCCTTCGTGATCCGCCGCGAGGGCCAGATCGTCGAGCTGACCATCACCCCTTCGGTGGTGCAGGAGGTCGATCAGTCCCGGCGCTACAAGGTGGGCCCGCGCGTCGGCTTCGGGCCCGGTGGCGCCTATGTCTACCCGCCCGATGTCCTCCGGGAGTACGGCCTGCCCGACGCCGTGGCGCGTGCGGTCGAGGCCACCACGGGGAGCGCCGCGCGCATGGTGGAGCAGCTCGGGCTCATCTTCACCGGCGGCGCCCCCGCTTCGCAGAACGTCGGCGGCCCGATCGAGATCTTCTCCACCGCGGCCGAGGCGGCCGAGCGTGGGTGGTTCGAGTCCGCGGCGACCGTGGCGCTGTTGAGCATCTCGCTGGGCGTGCTCAACCTGTTGCCGGTCCCGGTGCTCGACGGCGGGCAGATCCTCATGTACCTCGCCGAGTGGGTGCGGGGCCGGCCCCTGCCGTGGCGGTTGCGCGAGCGCCTGCAGCAGGTCGGGGTGCTGTTGCTCCTGTCGATCTTCCTCATCGTGAGCGCGTGGGACGTGAGCCGCCGCTTCTTGCCCGAGACCGTGCCGCCGCCGGTGAAGTGTGCCTGAGCGGCGGCGGGTGCTCATCGACACCGCGGGGCCGGTCGTCGGGGTCGCCGGGTATTGCGGCGCCACCTGTGTCCACGCCGAGGTCGAGGCGGTGGTCGCCGGGGCCGACGGGTGGCTCACGCCGGCGCTCGCGCGCGCCGTCGCGGCGGTGGGCTCCCCCGACGCCGTCGCGGTCGTGAACGGGCCGGGTGCGTTCACGGGGCTCCGGGTGGGGCTGGCACACGCCCTCGGCCTCGCGCTCGCGCGGGGGGTTCCGGTGCAGGTGCTGTCGTCGTTGGCGCTGCGCGCCGCGGCCGCGCCGGGGCGGGCCTGTGTCGTGGCGCTGCTCGACGCGCGCAAGGGCCGCCTGTACGCCCAGGCGTTCGACACCCGGGGGGCGGCGCCCCTCGCGCTCGGGCCGCCGGCGGATGCCGCGGCCGAGGTGCTGGCGGCGCAGGTGTGGACGCAGGCGGTGTGCGTGGGGGAGGGGGTCGTCGTCGCGGGGCCGCTCCTGGCGTGCGTCCCGCCGTGGACGGTCGCTCGCGACGCCTACGTGCGCGCCGCTGCGGGGCTCCTGCTCGCGACCCCGGAGGTCGACGCTGGCGACGTCGGCGCCGCCTACCTCCGCGAGCCCGACGCCACGCCGCCGGCTGCCGTCGCGTCGCCACGACTTGGATAGACTGTCCGCACAACCCCGACCAGGAGCAAGCATGGAGCGTTCCGAGATCGACCTCATCCAGCGCCTGACGCCGAAGCACGACGAGCTGCGGCACCTCTGGCACCGTCATCAGGCCTTCGAGAAGGACCTCACGCGGCTGGACTCCCTTCGGTACCCCACCGAGGCCGAGCGTCGGGAGATCGGACGGCTCAAGCGGCTGAAGTTGCGTGGGAAAGAGCGGATGCAGTCGATCCTGGATTCGCACAAGAACGTCTGAGGACGTCCCGAAGTTTCGAGGGCGCCGCCCGGCTTCCCCGGGGGGCGCCCTCGCGCGTTAGGGCCCGCGCCATGATGGATGTGTCGATCGCGGTGCTCGGCGCCACGGGGAACGTGGGCGAGGCCCTCCTTTTGCGGCTGGCGGAGGGGGCGTTGTCCGGCGCCGAGGTCTCGGCCTACGCCTCCCGCGCGATGCGTCGCGACAGCGTCGAGTACGGAAAAGCCACGATCCCGGTCAAGGTGCTGGCCGAAGCGGCAGACTCCGGCCTCACGCTCGCGTTCTCGGCGCTCCCGGCGGCCATCGCGCAGCGCATCGTGCCGTCGTTCGCGTCGCGCGGCACGCTCATCGTCGACGTCGGCAACAACTGCGCCGGTGTGTTCGCGGGGCCGCTGGTCCTCCCGGGTGTGCGCCCCATTCCCGAGGCGGAGATCGCGCGGGCCGGCGGGGCGCGCACGCCGAGCGCGCCGGGCTGGCTCCTCGGCACGGTGCTGGCGCCGCTGCTCCCGCTCGGGGCACACACGATCACCGGGCTCATCAACCTGCCCGCGAGCGCGTACGGGCGCGCCGCCACCGAGGAGCTCTCGCAGCAGGTCGTGGCGTCGTTCAACCTTCAGGACCCCCCGCGGCGCCACTTCCCCGAGGGCCTCGCGTTCGACACGCTGCCCGAGGATGCCGATGCGGGCGAGTGGAGCGCACGCGAGCTGGTCCTCGGCGCCGAGCTCAGCGAGCTCTTCGGCATCAACCCCGCGCGCGTGGGCGTGCAGGTGTGCACCCAGCCGGTCTTCACCGGCATGACGGCCGCCCTGCACATCCGCGGCGTCGACGACGCCGAAGCGGCGGAGACGGCGCTTCGCGACGGCGCGGGGCTCGCGACGGCGGGCCGGCTGCGCACCCTGCGGCCACGCAAGGTCATGGGCCGGGGCCTGGTCTACTTCGGCGGTGTCCGGCCCGATCCGTCGGGCGACGGCATCCACTTGTGGGTCGCGGCCGACAATGTCGCCGGCGCCGGCGCGGCCGTGCCGGTGGCGTTGGCAGAGGCCTTGGTCGCGTCGGGGCTCACCACTCGCGTGGAGGCATGATGTTGTTTTTCCTCGTCTCGTTGGCGTCTGCCGCTCCCGATCACGTCGCCGCCCTGGTTCCCAGCGGTGCGGTGGCCGACATCACCAGCACCGGCGACGAAGCGTGGGTGGCCTGGGTCACGGCCGAGGGTGAGATCGTGGTGCTCGACACGGCAACGTGGACCCCGTGGAACGCGGTCGCCGACACCGGCGCGAGCGCGGTCGCGGTGGCCATCGGCGGCGGCGACGCGCCGGTGCTCTTCGCCGCGATGGACGACCAGACGCTCGGCCAGTGGTCGCTGGAGTCGGGGGTCGGCCCCACGTGGATGACCGGCATCGGCGTCAGCGCGCCGCCCCTGGCCCTCGAAGCGGACGACACCTCGGTCTACGCCGTGCTCGACGATCCCGAGTCCGGCGCGGTCGTCATGGGCTACGACGTCGTGACCGGGAGCGCCAAGTACGAGAGTGTCTACGACCTGGCCGACTCCGGATTCGAAGCGATGGAGGCCCGCTACACCACCGATTCCGAGTCGGGGGCGCGCACGATCACCTACCTGTACGTGCTCAGCGGCGGCGCGAACATCAACCGGGTGCAGGTGTCGGCGTCGGGCCTGTCGGGCACGTCCAGCGCGATCAACGAAGGTTCGCAGGACCTCCAGGACCTGTGGCTCACCACGCAGAGCACCACCGTGTGGTTGGCGACGCAGGGGGCCTACTCGGTGGGCTACCTCGCCAGCGACACCGCGGAGATCGACATCATCTTCCTGTCCGAACCCGCGCTCACCGACGTGACGGCGGTGGGCGGGCTCGACACCGACGGTGGGTGGCTGGCGCTGGCCGCGGCCGACGGGGTCCACTTCTACGCATACGAGGGCAGCACCTCCATCGGGGACGAAGCGCAGGTCCTCGATGTCGGCTCGGAGGTCACCGGTCTGCGCGCCATCAACGGCTACGGCTTTGTCGCCGCTGCGGACGGGGTGTCGGTCGTGACCGACCGCCCGTGGGTCGAGATCAGCACCGTCTCGGCGGACACGGTCACCACCGAGGAGACCGTGGAGATCGGCTTTGTCGCCGATGTGGACGGGTCCTACCAGGTGTACCGACAGGTCCAGGGCGGTGGCGACGGCCCCGAGGCGGTCGCGGGCGGCGCGGGCACGGTCGTGGCCGGCGAGCCGGCGACCGCGAGCTTCACGCTCCCTGCGAGCGAAGACGGTGGCGACCTCAACTACCTCGTCGAGGTCCAGGTGACCGACGACGCGGGCTTCACCGGGCGCGACGGCACGTTCGTCCAGGTGGACGAGGTGCCCGAAGCGCTGGAGTTGTCCGCGAGCACGGTGACCTTCGGCGACCAGGTGGTGCGCGTGTCGGTCGACGCGCTCTCCGCCGGCGTGGCCGACAGCTACCAGGTGTGGATCAGCACCGTGGAGTGGGACCCCGCCGACTACCCCACGGGTGGGCCGGAGTACGAGGGCCCCGACACCGACCCCGGCGAGATCGTCGGCACGCCCGATGCGTACGGCACCTTCGAGGTCACCATCGGTGGCCTCACCAACGGCCAGACCTACTATGTGGCCCTCCGGGCCTACGACGAAGATCAGGAGGGAGCCATGTCCAACGTCATCGCCGTCACCCCCGAGGAGACGTGGTCGCTCAGCCAGCGCCTCGGCCTGGAGGGCTTCTGCGGCTTGCCGCTCTTCGCCGCCGGCTGGTGCGGGGCGGCGGCGGCGGCGGGCGCGGTCTTCGCACGACGGGGGCGGTCGGTGGTGCGGCGATCGGCGATGTTCGGCGTCGTGGCGCTCGCCGCGGCGGCGGCGCCCGGCGTGGCGCAGGCGCGGCCGCACGAGGACGACCTGACCCCGCGGAGCTGGAACTTCGAGGTCCGCTACGGTCCGTTCTTGTCGCAGTCCAACACCGCGCTCACCGACACCTTCGGGAGCTCCGACAACCGCCTGCTCCGCGCCGAGATCGGGTGGACCCGCAACCTGGTGGAGGTCGACTTCAACTTCGGCCTGTACAGCGACTCCGGCGGGCAGACCACCGAATCGGGCGAGTCCTCGAGCGACGAGGACACGCTCACCGCCGTGCCGTTCGCGCTGGACGCGACGGTGCGCCTGGACCTGTTCAAGGAGCAGCCGGTGGTCCCGTTCGCGCGCGCGGGCATCGACTACTGGTTGTGGAACGAGACGTGGGTGTCGGACTACGACGCGGACGGCGGCGGCGACACCACCGACGGGTCGCCCGGCTGGCACTGGGGCGCCGGCCTCTACCTCCTGCTCGACCCGCTCGACCAGGCGTCGGCGAGCCGCCTCGAGACGGTGGCCGGGGTCAACGACACCTACCTGGTGGCCGAATACCGCCAGACGTACGCGTTGGGCACCGACGCCCTGGACTTCACCTCCACCGAGCTGACCTTCGGCCTGAAGTTCGACTACTAGGCCGTCGCGGGTGCCGACCTACCGCCTGGTCTTGGAGTACGACGGCCGCGCGTACGCGGGATTCCAGACCCAGCCGCACCACCCCAGCGTGCAGAGCACGCTGGAGGCGGCGTTGTCGGCGCACTTCGGTGTCGATCGGGTGATCGTGCACGGGAGCGGGCGCACCGACTCGGGGGTGCACGCCCTCGGGCAGGTGGTGAGCTTCACCGTCGACGTCGAGCGCAGCCCGGACAAGCTGCGCATGGGGCTCAACACCGCCCTCCCGCCGGAGATCGCGGTGGTCCAGGCCGACCGCGTGGCCGACGGGTTCCACGCCCGCTTCTCCGCGCGCGGCAAGACCTACCGCTACCGCCTCGTGCAGCGGCGCGACCGGAGCCCCTTCCTGGTCGGGCTCGCCCTGCACCTGAAGCGCCCCCTGGACTGGCGGGCGGTCGAGGCGGCGCTCCCCGCGCTGGTGGGCACCCACGACTTCTCGGCGTTCCGTGGCGCGGGCTGCACGGCGCGGTCCCCGGTGCGCACCATCGACCGGGCGGAACACCTCGAGATCGGTGGCGGCGAGCACCACCTCGTCTTCCACGGCAACGGCTTCTTGCGCTACCAGGTGCGCCGCATGGTGGGCACGCTCGTCGAGGTCGGGGAGGGGCGCCTGACCCCCGCCGGGTTCGCGGCCGTGCTCGCGTCCGGCGACCCCTCCCGCGCGGGCCGCACCGCGCGCCCGGGGGGGTTGTACCTGGTGTCGGTGGACTACGACGACGAGGCGCTCACCGCGACAACGTGAAGGCGCAGCCGCCGTCGCAGGTGCCCTCGATGCGGTCGGACGACAGGACCGTGCCCACGCACCCCGTCACCGTGTCGCCGTCGGCGAAGGTGACCACGTCGGCCGCGACGGTGGCCGCGTATGGCATCCCCATCGTCATGCCGCCATCGGCCTCGTAGTCGATCTCGAACGAACACTCGGTCACGACGATGTCGCACGGGGTGCGCATCTTCGGGCACGCGCCGTTCCACGCCCAGTCGTCCCCGCTGGTCACTTCGGAGCACGCGGCGGTGTCGGTGTCGGCCGAGTCTGCCGAGTCTGCCGAGTTGGCCGAGTCGGGCGCCGTGGTGCTGCACGCCGTGAAGGGGAGGACCACGAACAGGAAGACGGGGGCGACGAAGGAGCGCATCGCCGGCGGCTATCTCGCCGGCGCTAGGTCAGCGAGGCGTCCTCCGCCCGCGCACGGGCTCCGGTGATCCCCGTGATCACACGCTCCAACCCGCGGAAGAACCCAATGGAGTCGAGCACCGGGTTGAGCCACCCGGTGGTGATGCAGTAGTGCCGGGCGTACGGCGCCTGGTGATGCACGGCGTGGTGCGCACGACCGAGCACCAGGCCGAGGTCCTGGAGGATCTTCGCCGCCCGCGGCGGGCTGGGGAGGTGCGCCCAACGGTGGAACTGGTTGGTGCAGAAGATGCCGAAGCACAACGCGACGAGCGCGAGCGCCGCGAGCTGCGCCGGCAGCGAGCTCGGCGGGATCGCGAGCGCGGCCACCAGGACCGGGCACGTGGCCAGGCAGTTGCTCCCGTTCACCTCGACGAAGTCGTGTCGGGTGATCGACAGCGGGTCGACGTGGTGCTCGCGGAACGGCCGAACGAACATCGGTCCGAGGAGCGGCGTGCGCACGCTGAGCCACGTGTCGAAGAACCAGTGGACCAGGCCGGAGAACAGGTCGGCCGCGACGTAGCCGGCGCCGAGCGTCGCCAGCACCGCGACCGGCGGCATCGGTGGGCCCGTCCACGCCCGCCAGATCGTCGCCGCCGCGAGCACGAAGAAACCGACGATGCCTGCGGTGTCGAGCACACGCGCGCCCGCGCCGTACCGGGACAGATCCTCCGGAGTGGGTGCGTTTTCGTCGGGCTGCACCACGCGATCATAGCACCTGCCCCTCGTGAGGGGACCGTGCTACGCGCGGGCGATGCGGGCGCTGGCGCGGGGGTTGGTGGTGGTGGGGTTGCTCCTCGGGGTGGCCGGTGGGTGGCGCGCGCGCGCCGAGGGCCCCGCGCCGGTGGCCCCCCCGCCGGCCCCGGACGCGGCCTCCGCCGCGCCGGCGGTGGAGTCCCACGAAGACCCGGCGGTGATCCGCACGGCCGCCCTCGCGGCCGCGGGCCGCGGCGAGGCGGCGCTCGCGGAGACGTTGTTGTCGGTGGCCTACGACAAGGACGAGCGCACCATCTACTTCGGCAAGGCCAAGGAGCTGCGCGCGGCGACCATCGCCGAGGACCTCGGAGACTTCGCGGCGGCCGACGCACACTACCGCGCG
Organism: Pseudomonadota bacterium; assembly: GCA_005776735.1. Taxonomy (GTDB): domain Bacteria; phylum Myxococcota_A; class UBA796; order UBA796; family SXON01; genus SXON01. The sequence goes on along the minus strand of SXOM01000077.1, from coordinate 2,614 downwards.
CTCGCCAAGAAGGACCCGCTTCACGCCGCCATCGGCTTGCGGGTTTTGAGCCGTTCGCCGGAGCGCGACGCGATCTTCGCCGAGGTCGTGGCCGACGTCCGTGCGCGGGTGGCCCGCGCCAAGGCCGGGGAGACCGTCCCCATCTACGTGACGACGACCGGCGAAGAACGGGCGCTCCAGGTCATCGCGGACCGGGACGTCGTCGACGTCCTGTCCCGCGCCGACGCCAACGGCGAAGCGCGGCTGAAGTACTGCTACATCGAGAACCTCGACCTCACGGGCGTCGACACCCGCCAACTCGCGCCCAAGATCGTGCTCGACCGGTGCGTCGTCGGCCGGGTGCACATCCCCAACCGGGATGTCGGCGCGTTCGCGATCAAGGGCTTCGTCCTCGGGGACTTCCAGGTGGGAAAGACCTGGGACGGCGAGGTGAACAAGGGCCAGGCCATCCCCGGGAGCCGGTTCGGCGAGCTCTCCACGCGCGAGACCGTGTTTCTCGGCGCCGCCAACTTCCAGGACGTGGCGATCAGCGGCCGTGTGGCGCGGTTCCCGTTCACGGTCTTCGAGCAGGTGGCCGACTTTCGCGGCGCCCGCGTCGCGTCCAACGCCGACTTCCGCTTCTCGACCTTCGCCGAGGGCGCCAACTTCAAGCGTGCGCGCCTCTCGCGGGCCGCCTACTTCGGCCACACCCGGTTCCGGGCGGAGACCCGCTTCACCGAGCTCGGGTCGGTGCAGACGGTCTACTTCGATTCGGCCTGGTTCGAAGCGCCGGTCCACTTCGACGCGTGCGAGTTCGAACACGGCGCCACCTTCGAGAACGCCGAGTTCGGCGGGGGCGTGAGCTTCGACAAGTCGCGGGTCGGCGGTCGGTTGAACCTCAGCCGCGCGGTGGTCGCCGGCCCGTTGATGCTCAAGGAGGTCAAGCTCGGCGGACTCGACCTCTTCGGGGCCGATCTGCGCGCCGACACCGAGCTCGCGGACGCAGAGGTGACCGGCAAGGTTCGCTTCGCCCTCGACGGCGCCACGCGGGCGCGCCACCGCGGCGACCCGGCGCCGCTCTTGGCCTTGTACCGCGACTACCAGGGCGACGACGACGCGGCCGAGCCGCTGGCCGCCCAGACCAGCTACGGCGTCCGCAGCGTCGACGACCTGACCGCCCGCATCGGCGGCAACCTGCGCTTCGACAACGCGGTGCTCACCGGCTTCGTCATCTTCGAAGGGGTGCAGTTCGGACGTCCCGGCGCCGACACCCTCGCGGGCTTCTACAACACCCAGTTCGGCGGCGAGACCCACTTCGAGCGCACGACCTGGTACAGCGTCGCGGACTTCTCCACGATCTACGCGCAGGAGCTCGCGCTCAACGAGGCGGTGTTCCACGCGACGCTGCTCCTGGACGACGCCAACGTCCCCGGCCGTGTGACCCTCACCGACGCGAGCTTCGGTCCCGGCGGCACCCTCTCGTTCTACGGCGCTGAGATCGGTACCTTCCAGGTGGATCGTTCCCAGGTCGAGGGCGAGGGGGGCGCGCATCGCCTGTGGTACGCGCGCTGCGCCGACGGTGACGTGGCCCCGTCGGGAGACATTCGCTTTCAACGCCAGCAGTTGAGTCGCGAGGTGTCGGAGTCGGCGTTCGTGTCGGCATGTCATGACCGCGCGGTCGACGAGTACATCAGCCTGAAGCAGAGCTTCGGGGACCGCGCGATGGCCGACGACGAAGACTGGGCGTACTGGTGGCTCAAACACCGGGAGCTGGTGGCGTCGGTCCACGACGGGGGCGTGGGCGCGTGGCTCCTGGCCCCGGTGCAGTTCCTCGTCTTCGAGCAGGCGTTCGGTTGGGGGGTGCGCCTCGGCAACCTCGCCGTGACCGCGTTGTTGGTGTGCCTCGTTTTCGCTGGGTTGTACCGTCGTTTCTGTCCGGACACCGTCATGAGCTACGGCGGCGACGACGTCGCGATCCGCGACATCCCGTGGTTTGGCCTCCTGTACATCTCCTTGCAGTCGCTCGGGGGGTTCAACACCGGCTGGGACTTCGGCCAGACCGACATGCGCTTCCGCTACCTCAACACGGCTCACACGTTCACGGGCGTCATCATCCTGACGTTCTTCGTGGGGGCGTACACGAGGATGATCCTCGCATAGTGCGCCAGGCGGGACGCGGTGACCGGGGGCGGGTCGGCGACATGCTCGGTGGCGATGCCATCGTGGTGCTCGGGGCCGAGGAAGACGAAGTCACCCCCGGGTCCTGCCGGGCCGGCTGAAATTGGCGCTCGCTCCGACGTTCCGCCGCAAGCGGCGAAACGCTCCGCTCGGCCAATTCCACCCGACCCGTCACCCGCCACGTCACCGCACCCCACACCGGCGGCGGCGATGGGTACAACGCCGCATGTCGCCGACCCGAACGGTCGGGCTGCTCTGGCGCGGTCGTGTTTTGGGTGGCGATGCCATCGTGGTGCTCGGGGCCGAGGAAGGCGAAGTCACCCCCGGGTCCTTCTATGAGGTGGCCGGTTGTGTCAAGGCACCATCGGTCCCCCTACGGCATTTTCTTGGGTGGTCGCCATCGTCGACCGGTCTCGGTCCGAAGGCGCGACGTTGCCGGCCATTTCCCCTCCAAAAG
>SXOM01000562.1 GCA_005776735.1 Pseudomonadota bacterium | reverse complement strand
CCCGCCGTCGCGCGATCTCCCGCCTCCCGCCGCGCCGGTTCACCGCCGCTGCCACGCCCACCAAAATACCGCTCGAAGTTCGGCGTCGCCAAGCTCACCGACCTGGGCCGGTGCAGCAAGACCCTCGCGGTTCGGCGTCCCGCCGCTGTGCCAAACGCCGCCCCCCGTGGGCCGGTTCGGTGACGCGGCGGGTGACGGGTCGGGTGGAATTGGCTGAGCGGAGCGCAGGTTCGCTTGCGAACCTGTAGCGGAGCGAACGCCAATTTCACCCGGCCCGGCAGGACCCGGGGGTGACCTCGTCTCGCCCGACGCCAGGCGTTTCCCCCCAACGAAGCCGACCCGCGCCCCGGGTCGCCGCGTCTTGCCCGGCCCGCGCCGCGCCCCCGAAGAGCGCGACGTAGTGGGCGATCGACACCCACGAGAAGGGTCCGACCTCCATCAGCGCCCAGATCGAGAGGTGCATGGTGATGCCGAAGGTCGCCCAGGCCCCGACGAGGCGGCGCCCCGCCACGCTCCCCCGGCGGCGCCACGCCATGAACCAGAACAGCGCGGGAGCGAGCAGCTCGAACCACCAGACCGCCGCCGTCGCCGCCTGCGTGAGCGGATACACCCGCGCCACGGCCGTGGTGTCCGCGAAGCGGGCCCAGTCGGGCTGCAGGATCACGTAGTACAGCGCATCGAGCTCGCCGCCCGGGACCCAATGGACGCTCACCTTGTGGACGGCGCTGGAGGTGTACATCAACACGAGCTGGCCCACCACGAGCCATCGTGACACCTTCAGGGTGGTGCGCGGGGGCGCCCAACTGCCGGTCGCCCGCCACGCGTCGACCGAGAGGGTGGCGCCGGCGTCGGCCAGGACCAACAACCACAGCGCGTTGGTGAGCAGGCCGTCGTAGCCGGCGTGGACGTGCGGGTTGACGTCGGCGAGGGCGAGCATGGACACCAGGCACACCCCCGCCGCGGCCCGCGTGCCCAACCCGACCGCGAGACAGGCGCCCCCGACCAACGCCGCCCCGACCACCCCCCACACCACCGTCGGCGACGGCCCCCCGAGCGCCGAGATGAGCCAGGAACCGGCGCCGTCGTTGTCGCGATACCCGCCGTCGGCGAAGTCCATCCACAACGTCGGCACGAGGCCCGCCGCCACCACCGTGCCCACCGTGTAGAGGACCACGCCCGCGATGGCCACGCGGAACACCGCCAGGGCCGCCGCGGGCTCCCGTTCGCTGGTGAGGGCCACCCATCGGGCCCACCGACCGCGCACGTCGACGCTCATCGGTAGTGCTCCAGCTCGACCACTTCGGTGCGCCGGAACGTGACCGCGGCCGTCGTGCCGCTGCGCGCTTCGGCCGGGGTCGGCGAACGTTGCCTCGCGTAGCGCGTGCGCAAGCGCGTGGCGTCGGGGAAGTCGGCCGCCACCTGGGGCGCCAACCACTCCACCCACCGGGTGTACACGTCGTCGTAGGCCTTCCAGCCCATCAGGAACACCAACGTACGCATCCGGTCGTGGTCGAGCACCGCGGCGTTCCACGTGTGGTCGGGATCACGCGCCACGTAGATGGGCCGGTACGCCCCCGCCTCTTCGACCTCGATCCACAACCGGGACGGGAAGCGTTGCGGCGCGACGAACATCCGCCACGACTGATCGGTGCCAAGGTAGTGGTGGTAGGGGGCGAATGGCGTCAGGAGCGCACGCCGCGTGTCCATCAGGCGCACGGCCGCTCGCCACAAGGTGTCCTCGAACCGCTGACGCGAGACCGTCCAACCCACGGTGGTCGCGACGGTGTGCCACGCGTCGAGCTCGGCCTGCACGGTCGGATCCGCCCAGCCGGACCGCTGCATCCCGCCGCGCAGGGAGGGCGAAGCAGCGAGCAACACCGCCACGACGTGCAGCAGGATCAGCGCGGCGCGGACGTGAGGCCACATCCGCGGCGCCTACCCCGTCGTGCTACCCTCGGCCCGGAGGAACCGCCCATGCTCCCCACTCTGGTGCTCGTGCACGGCGCGTGGATGTCCCCTGCCTCCTGGCAGGGGTGGATCGATCGCTACCAGGCCCGCGGCTACCGCGTCGTCGCGCCTGCGTGGCCGCACGACGACCGGCCCGTCCCGGACCTCGTCCGCGCGCCGGACCCCGCGTTGGCGTCGGTCGGGGTCGAGGAGATCGTCGCCCACTACGAGGCGCAGATCGCCGCGGTCGATGGGCCGGTCCTCCTGGTGGGCCACAGCTTCGGGGGCCTGTTCGTGCAGTTGCTGCTCGACCGGGGCGTCGGGCTGGCCGGCGTGGCGATCGACCCGGCGCCGCCCAAGGGGGTGCTCCCCTCGTTCTCGGCGCTCAAGGCCGGCGGCCCGGCGCTGTTCGCGGGGCCGATCGCAACGATGTCGTTCGCCGACTTCCACTGGGGTTGGATGCACACCCAGCCGGAGGCCGAAGCGCGTGCGGCCTACGACACCTACGTCGTCCCCACCCCCTCGCGCGTCTACAAACAAGGCGCCGCCGCGCCGTTCACCGACCTGATGCGCGTGCGCCCCGAAGCCCGGCGTCAGCCGCTGTTGTTCATCGCCGGCGGGGCGGACCGGACGGTGAGCGCCGGCATGGTCGAGGCCGCCTACAAGATGCAGCGGGCGAGCCCGGCCGTCACCGACCTGCACCGGTTCGAGGACCGGACGCACTGGATCATCGGTCAGCCGGGCTGGGAGGCCGTGGCCGACGATGCGATCGGCTGGCTCGAGGGGAAGCTGGACCTCCACCCGCCGGGATGAGCCTCAGCGCCCGCCCTTTCGGGCCCAGGCCGCACCCACGGCCAGCGCGGCCACCCCCACCGCCACCGGCTCGAAGAGGCGGCCCCAGGTGCGGTACGGCGCCTCGACCGTGGCCAGGCGCAACGACACCACCTCGGCGACCTCGGTGAAGGGGGTCGTCTCGTAGACGATGTCCCCGTGCGGCTCGACCACCATCGACGCGCCCGTGTACGCCACCCGCACCAGCGGCCGGCCCAGCGTGACCGCCGCGGCCGCCGCCAGCATGGCGTGTTGGTGGGGCGAGGCGGTGCGCCCGAACCACGCATCGTTGGTCACGTTCACGATCACGTCGGTATCGTCGAGCTCGCGGAGCTGCCGGGCCACGATCGCCTCGTAGCAGACCGGGGTGGTGAACCGGAACGACGGCGCGGAGAACACCACCGGGTTCTCCCCCGGCTGCAGGTGCGACACCCCCTTCACATACGGGGCCACCCAGCCGGTGCCCCACGGAAGGTACTCCCCGAAGGCCAGCAGCGTTCGTTTGCTGTACACGCCGTGGATCCGCCCGTCGGGGCCGTACAGGCCGACGCTGTTCCAACTCAGACGTCGGGCGCGATCCGCGGGGTCGCGTTTGCGGGTGAGCCCCCCCAGGACCACGCCCACACCGCGTCGGGTGGTGAATTCCTGCAGCGCCGGCCACACCCGGTTGCTCGTGAGCGGGAGGACCACCGCCGACTCCGGCCACACCACCAGCTCCGGCTGCGCAGCCGCCGGTCGCCCCTCGAACAGCCGCTCGCTCAGCGCCAGCCACGCGTCGAGCGACTCCGGGCCCCGCGCCTCGGGGCCGGGAAACTCCGCACGTTGGACCAGACCGACCCGCGCGGTGGGCGCCGCGGACAAGGCGGCCTCGACCTGGGCGTGGCGCCACGCCCCGAAGCCGACATTCGCCAGCCACACCCCGACGACCACCGCGAGCACTCCCAACGGAAGCGGCCTCCCCTCACGCCGCCGGAGCCACGCCTCGGCAAGCGCGGCATTGGTGGCCACCGCCAGCGCGCTGAGCGCCCGGGGGCCGAAGACCGCCACAATCTGCCACACCCACGGGTTGCGGTAGTACACCGACCCCAACAGGTGCGGAAACAACGCCGGCACCACGTACTCCACCGCCACCCACACCCACCCGACCACGAGGACCCACCCCGAACCGAAGCGGGTGCGCAACGCCGCGACGACCGCCCCGAACATCGCCCAGTTCGCCGCGAATACGGCTACGAAGAGCACCAGTGCCGCCACGCCCGCGGCCCATGGAACCTCGCCGAACCGCACCACCGTCTCCGCCAACCAGCCGTAGCAGCTCGCCAACACGCCCACGCCGGTGGCCCACCCCAAGAGCGCCCCCCGGCGCCACGTGGGCGCCCGCACGAGCAGCACCAACGCCGGGGCGAGGTGGACCCACCCGAGCGCGCTCCACCCCACCGGCGCGGCCGCGAGGCCGTACCCGGCGCCGGACAGGCAGGCGACGACGAGCTGGAGCCACAGGTGCACCGGTCGGGGCTAACCGACCCGAGCCCCGTGGGGCGGGCGCGGCGCGACCGGCCCGAGGCGCGCCGGGTCCGGCCCGCGCCCGGGCGCCCCGGGCGCCCCTTGACGAGCGCGCCGCGTGCTGGCATCATGATGCATGCGAACGACCATCGACGTGCGCGAGGATCTCCTCCGACGGGCTCGGCAGCTCGCCCTCGATCGCGGGGCCACCCTGGGAGACGTCGTGAACGATGGTCTCTGCCTGCTTCTCGACCACCTGGCGACCGTGCCCGCGCCGTCGCTGCCTCGCGGGCGTCCGAGCGCGCTCCGCCCTGGCGTCGACCTGTCGCCGCGGACCATCAAGGAGCTCCTGGCGGAGGACGAAGCGTGATCCTCCTCGACGTCAACGTCTTGATCTACGCGTGGCAGCCGACCGCGCCTGGGCACGAACAGTGGCGGTCGTGGTTGGAGGGTATCCGGGGGGCGCCGTTCGGCGTTCCGGACGAATGTGCGCTCGGGTTCCTTCGCATCGTCACCAATCGGAAGGTGTTTGCGGAACCCGCGTCCCCGTCCGAGGCGTTCGAGTTCATCCGCGCGCTGCGCGGCAGCCCCGGGTGGCGCGAGGTATCCAGGTCACCCGGATGCTGGGTCACCTTCGAAGGGCTCGCGGGGAGGACGGCTGCGCGCGCCGGCGCGTTGCAGGACGTCTGGCTGGCTGCACTGGCGATGCACAACGGTGGGCGTCTCGCCACCGCCGATCACGACTTCGCTGCGTGGCCGGAGATCCAGGTGGTGCGCCCCTGACGGCCGCGGGCCGCGCGACTGCCCCGGCCGCCTTCGGGACGGTCGCGGCGCGGCCCCCCGAACCTCACCGCAGATCCGCACAGCAGCGGAACCCGGTCGAATAGTCGTGGTACCCGCGGTCGTGCGCGGTCGTGACATACCCGCAGCCGGCGCCGTTGATGGACGCGTCGGCGTAGAACCCGCCGCGGAACGTGCCTTCGCCGTCCGCCACCCACTCGTGCAGGTTCCCGTGCATGTCGTGCACCCCCTCGGGGCCCACGCAGGCGGCGTATTCGCCACCGGCGGCCACGGTGCCTTCCTGCTGGTTGATGCCGGGATCGTTCATGTGTTCGGTGTCCCACACACCGTCGCAGGTGCCGAAATAGTCACACACGGGGTGTCCGCCGGAATAGGCGTCGTTGCATGCCGCCGCGGCGTAGCTGTCGCCGTACGGCCAGGTCCACTCGTCCGGGCCCCGACACGCGCGCAACCACTCGTCGGTGGTACACAGTCGCCGCCCCGCCGCGACACAGGCGGCATCGGCCTCGTCGCCGGAGATGTACCCCTGGGGCACCCGCCCGCCGCCCCCACTGGCGCGCACCTCGCGCCCATCGACCGTGGCGTAGGGGGACGCAGCGAACCACGCGCCGTCGCCGCGCTCCTCGAGCGTGGCCTCGTAGGCATCGATGCAGAACGTCTCCCCCACCTGCGACATTCCGCTCGGACAAGGGCCGGTGTCGGCGGTGTCGGCGGTGTCGGCCCGACCGGAGTCCCGGCCGCCGGGCTCGGCGGTTTGGACGGCGGGGGTGCAGGCGTAGAGCGTGGCGAGGAGCATTCCGGCGTCTAGCCCGCGCCGTGGCGTGATGCGGCCGTGGTAGGCTCCCGAAATGTGGCTCCTGATGTGTTCCCTCGCCTTCGCGGTCCGACTCACAGAAGACGACCTCCGCGGCATGCTGCGGGAAGCCGCCCCCAAGCTCGAGGCGGTGGCCGGCCGGAAGTTCGCGGAGCTGCCCGAGCTCTACCTGGGAGAACCGGCCGAGATCACGCTCGCGCTCGCGGCCGACTTCCGGCGGCGACAAGGGCCCATCACCCCCGAGATCGCGACCCGATTGGAGGCGGCCGGCACCACCGCGACGGCGGTGTATTCGAGCGCCACGCGACGGATCTACGTGAACATCCCTCAGCTCCGCGAGATGCTCCGGCGCGCCGAGGCCCGGCGGACCGACCCCCGGCCCCAGGCGCTCGCGGTGATCACCCACGAGCTGGCGCACGCCCTGCAGCATCAGTACGGGGGGCCGGGAAGCGTGGCGGGTACGATGATCCGCGAGGGACACGCCACCTGGCTCGCGGACCGCGCCCTCAGCGGCGCGGCGCGCGAGCAGGCGCGGCAGGAGGCGGGCCTGCACCGGCTCGGGAGCGCCGACCTCACGCCCGAGCTGCGTCCGTACGTGGTGGGCTACGCGGCGGTCCAGTCCATCGCCGAGCTGGCGGGGCCCGAGGCCGCGTGGGCGTTGATCGCCGACCCTCCCGAGGCCGCGGCGCTGGAGGCCCTGGCTGCGCTCCAGGCCCGTCCCGACTGGCCACCGGCCGACTTCCCGGCTCGCCTGGGGTTGGCGCTCGGCGAGCCCACCGTCGAGGTGACCGGCGCGTGGTGGTATGCGGCCCGGCTGATGGACGAGTACCGGCTCCAGCGGGTGCAGGGTGCGGGCGCCGCGGTGTCGGCCACATGGACCGAGGGCAGCCGACGCGCCGCGGCGGGCGTGATGCTGTTCGAAGACGACGACGACGCCACGACCGTCCTGGAGTCGCGCCGCGGCTCGATGGGCCGCTCCAGCATCTACCTGTTCTTCACGATCGGGGGGTGGCGGAGCAACGCTGTGACACGAACCGTCCCGGGGCTCCGGGCCGGCGACGACTTCGACGCCGGCATGACGTTCAACGTGGTGGCCACCTCCGGCGAGACCTACCGCGAGTCGTGGATCCGGAAGGGCGCCGAGCTGCGCGTGCTCGCCACCCGCGGCCTCGCCCCCCGCGCGCTCCGGGAGCCGCTGGCCCAGCTCGCCTCCTGGCCGGCCACCCCACCCCCGCCCGGCACCGACTCCGCAGCGGCCCGGGCGGCCTTCGACGCGCTGGGAACGCACCCCGTGGCCGATCCCACCCACCTCGATGCAGCCTGGGCCGCGCTCGTCGTGGAAGCCCGCGTCGCGACCGGGATGGCCTGCCCAGACGCCGTGGCGGCGTGGCGGGATCGTGTGTTGCCGAACCAGGCCGGCACGCTCGACGCGTACGCCCGTGAGGGTTGCCCCCCTCGTTAGCGCTACTTCGCCGCGTCGAACTCCGGAACCCAGCACTTCGCGCCGTGGAGCAGCCGCTCGACGAGGTCCTCGAAGCTCAGGCCGACCTGGCCCGCGGCCATCGGCGAGAGCGAGGTCTCGGTCATGCCGGGGAGCGTGTTGATCTCGAGGAACCACGGGGTTCCGTCAGCGTCGACGATGAAGTCGGCGCGCGCCACGCCGGCGAGGCCGAGCCGTTCGTACGCCGCCTTCGCGTAGCGTTGGGCCGCCGCCGACACCGCGTCGGGGATCGGCGCCGGGACGAGGTAGCGGGTCTTGCCCTTCTGGTACTTCGCCTCGAAGTCGAAGAACTCGTTGAGCGGCTCGATCTTCACCACCGGGAGCGGCGTGCCCTCGAGCACGGCGACCGTGATCTCGTAGCCCTCGACGAACTGCTCGAGGAGCACCTCCTCGGCGAAGTCCAGGCAATACAACAGGCCTGCCTCGAGCTCGCCGGCGTCGTGACACTTGCGGATTCCGAGGGTGGAGCCGCCCTCCGGGGTCTTCACCATCACGGGAAAGGCCACGTCAGTCGGGAATTCTTCGCCATGGCGCCACGTGCGGTCCTTCGCCATCGGTACGCCGGTGCCGGCCATCATGCGCTTGGTCGCGATCTTGTCCATCGCGATGGCGCTGCCCCGCACGCCCGAGCCCGTGTACGGGATGCGCATGACCTCGAGGAGGCCCTGCACACACCCGTCCTCGCCGAGCGGGCCGTGCAGCGCCAACCACGCGTGGGTGACGCCCGCGGCCACCAGCTTCGCCGGAAGGTCCCGCCCGACGTCGATGTCGACCACGTCCCACCCACGGGCGCGCAGCGCCTTGGACACCGCCGCGCCGGACTTCAGCGAGATCGGTCGCTCCGGCGCGATTCCCCCGAGGAGCACACCCACCTTCGCCGTCGATTTGTCCACCATCAGAACCTCCCGCCCCGCCCTGGGGGCACCAACCGGTCTGCAAGTTCGATGCCGGTCGCCACGTGCACCCGCTCGCGCACGGCCTGCATCAAGAGTCGAAGCTGTTTGGGCGACGCGTCGCCACGGTTGACGAGCACCGCGGGATCGTCCTCGGCCAACGCCGCGTCGTAGAGGCGGACCGTGGCCAGGCGCGCCTTGGCGAGCGTCGCGCGCAGCTCGGTGCGCTTGCCGGGCTCCAGGAAGGCGGTCCCCGCGCGCGCCGGCTTCACCGTCCCCTTGGGGTCGAGCCACACCGCCACCGGCAGCGCCTTGGGCTCGGCGGTAAACCCCTCGATCTCTTCGATGCCGCGGCCCTTGAAGCGCCGCGTGCGCACCACCGCGGGGCCGAGCCAGCCGTCCTCCAGCGCGTCGCCCACCGTCCCGCCGGCCACGCGAAGCGCCTTCCAATTGGCGACCACGGCCAGGCGGGCCAGCGGCACCGACGCGCCCACGCGCCAGTGCGCACCCGCGGCTTCGATCGCTTCGAAGCCCACTCCGAGCCGGAGCGCCACCCCGGAGACTCCCCCGTCCGGCGGCAGGGCGTCGGCGAACGGCGCCACCACGCGCACCGGCAGCTTCTCGGCCCGCGCGGCCTTGATCAGCGCGAGGAGGCCCGCCTCGTCGGCCACCTCGACCCACCGCTCGAAGGCCCCCGGGCACGCGCGCAGCGGGAGGTGCCGCGCGATGGGCTCCTCTTCACGGTCGACGGCGGGTGGGGAAGCGGGGGTGGACACGGACTTGACGAGTCAACAGCTTAGCACGCGTCTGGCGGGCGCGGCGTGACCAGCCGGAGGCGGGCAGGGTCCGCCCCGCGCCCGGCGCGCGGGGACGGCGCTCCCGTCGATGGCGGTCAGTCTACGAATCGCAGATTCGTCGGGCGCCGGCGTCGCGAGCTGTGGTATCCTCGCCGCAACCTTCACCGGAGCTCCTTCACCGGAGCTCCTTCACCGGAGCTCCTTCACCGGAGCTCCTTCACCGGAGCTCCTTCACCGGAGCTCCTGATGAACAACCGAGGAACGTGGATTTTGGGCGCACTTTGTCTCGTCGCCACCGCCCGCGCCGCGGGGAGCCGCGCCGATGCGCCGGCGATCGCCGAGGCAGGGGGCGAACTCTACGCGCACCCGCTGTTGACCGAAGAGGGGGACGCGGCGTTCGACGCGCTGGCGGCGCTCGGCTACCGCGACAGCGAAGCGATGGTGGCGCGCCTGACGTGGGGGAGCGCCATCGAGGAGGCGGCGGACGGCACGGTGATGGAGGACGGGTCCTTCGTCGTGGTGCTCGACGTCGAGGTCGACGAGGACGTCGCCGAGCCCGTGGAGCCCGACGCGGCGGCGTTGTGGGTGTCGCCCGAGCTCGACGCGGCGCTTGAGGACGCGGCGGGAGGGCCGGTGGAGGTGATGCTGGCGCTCGACCAGGCGGCCGTTCGTACCAGCCCGCCCACGCTCGCGGATGCGGTGGCGCGGGACATCCTCGACGGGCTCATCCTCACCGAGGCCGATGCCGAGCTGACGCGCGAGGAGTTCCTCCTCGGCCGCGAGGAGGAGGGTCTGGAGCCCGTCGCGGCGCTGGGCGCGGCGGTGGAGGCGTGTGGGGGCCGCGTGGTGTGGGAGAGCCCACGCTCGCTCATGGTCGACGCGTGGCTCAGCCCGGCGTGCCTGGCCGAAGTCGAGCGGCACCCGGGCCTCGTGAGCGTGACGCCGGTGACCGAAGGCGAGCCCGACGCCGGGCACACGATCTCGATCCCCGGGCCGGCGATCGACGGGATCGAGCTCGAAGACCTTCTGCAGTCGACCGCCTTCTACAACGCGGGCTACCAGGGCTCCGGAAACCTGGGGTATGCGGAGGGCGACGGGTTCAAGCTGCTCCAGGACAACCTCGGCTTCGAAGACGGCAGCGGGGGGCTGCGCATCCACCCCATGGAGTGCCTGCTCGGGACGTTCTGTTGGGCCGCTGGCAACTGGGACCCCGGCGAAGCCCACGCCAACGGCGCGGTCAGCATCCTGGTCGGGGACCTGACCCAGGGGCAGGACCCGGCGCTCACCACCTCCGCGGCCCAACGGGACGTGAGCGGCGTGGCGCGCGGGTCCGAGGTCTGGGTCGGCTCCACCGCCGTGGCGGTGGACGTCCAGACCTTGTGGCTGGGGTACGGCGCGGTGCGCAGTGGGACGGTGTCCCAAAGTCTGGGGGCTGACCCCGCCTGCGAGGGGCGGGACGGATGGTCGATCGCGTGGAACGACATGTTCGAGAGCGGGGTGGCGCTGTTCAAGTCGGCCGGGAACGCATTTCACACTTCGACTACCGACTGTACGGTGAGCGCGCCGGGGAGCGCGATCGGGGTCTTCGCCGTGGGCGCCGGAGCGATCACCGGAACGAGCCTCGAGACCGACCACGACAAGTCGTCCCGGGGCGGGACGAGCACCGAAGGCCGCGGACGGACGATCATTGGCGCCGTCGGGCCGTCGAGCATGGACTTCGTCTACCCGCACTACACCTGGCCGGTCGACCCGGGCACGGGAGCGGAGTGTCACTACGGGCCGGACTGGGGCGTCGGTACCCCCTGTCGTGTCGACACGATGACCAAGACGAGCGCGGCCGCCCCGGCGGTGGCCGGCGGCGCCGAGCTGGTGCGCGACTGGTTCACCACCGAGCGCAACGCCGACCTGAACACGCCCGGCGCCCTGTACGCCACGATAATGTTGATGGGCGATCGGACCGACGAGTTCGACCCTTCCTCGCCCACCCCGTCGGTGGGCCTGCCGACCGCCACTCCGAAGGCGACCGGCTACGACAACCTGTGGGGCGCGGGGCAGGTGCGCCTGCGGATGTTCAACAGCGGCGGCGCCGACAACCCGTTCCGCTACGCGGAGGGCAACACGTGTGTCACCCACGGCGCCACGGTCACCATCGCGATGACCCCCAACGGCACCATGCCACAGGACGTCGGCATCCTGAAGGCCACCGCCTGGTGGTACGACCACCGCCACGACGCGGGCACCGACAACGACCAGGTGAAGCTGCAGATCAAGGAGGGCACCGTGACCGTGGCCACCGACGACGGCACCGACAACCGCGCGCGCGCCAGCCTCGACAGCGTCACGCCGGGCGCCCTGTACTACCTCAAGCTCACCGGCACCTCGGTGACCTCCGACCTGGAGGGGTGCGGCGCCAACGCCACGCGTGTGTTCTGGGCCTACTACTGGGAAGACGAACACCGCGACGACGCCGACGACTCCGACCTCGCGAGGACCGAATGATCGCGCTCCTGGTGCTTGTCGGGTGTTTCGGGCCGCGGGAGCTCGAGGGCGTCCGCCTTGACCGGTCCCGATCTTGCTACATTCACGACACCCTGGTGGTGGACAACTGGTACTGGTG
>SXOM01000076.1 GCA_005776735.1 Pseudomonadota bacterium | reverse complement strand
GACCGATGGTCTGGATGAGCGAGGTGCCACTGCGGAGGAAGCCCTCTTTGTCGGCGTCCATCACGCACACCAGGGCCACCTCGGGAAGGTCGAGCCCCTCGCGCAAGAGGTTGATTCCGACCAGGACATCGAACTCTCCTTGGCGCAGCTCCCGGAGGATCTGCATCCGCTCCAGCGTGTCGATGTCACTGTGGAGGTACTTCACCCGCACGCCGAGCTCCCGGTAGTAGTCGGTGAGCTCCTGCGCCATCCGCTTGGTGAGCGTCGTCACCAACACGCGCCACCCGGACGCGACGACCGCGCGGATCTGACCGAGACAATCGTCGACCTGTTGGGCGGCGGGCCGCACCTCGACCACCGGGTCCAACAGACCGGTGGGGCGGATCACCTGCTCGGCGACGACGCCCATCGCCTTCTCCAGCTCGTATTTTGCCGGTGTGGCGCTGACGTAGATCACCCGGTCGACCGTGTCCTCGAATTCGGCGAACTTCAGGGGCCGGTTGTCCAGCGCGCTCGGAAGGCGGAAGCCGAACTTCACCAGGGTCTCCTTCCGGTTTCGATCGCCGTGGTACATCCCCCCCACCTGGGGCACGCTCACGTGGCTCTCGTCGATGACGAGCAGCCACTCGTCGGGAAAATACTCCAGCAGCGTAGGGGGCGGCAGGCCGGGGTCGCGACCGGTGAGGTGGCGACTGTAGTTCTCGATGCCCGAGCAGAAGCCCATCTGCTCGATCATCTCCAGGTCGAAGCTGGTGCGCTGCTCGAGCCGCTGCGCCTCGAGCAACAGGCCCTGGTCGCGGAGGTCGCCCAGCCGGGCCAGCAGCTCGGTCCGGATGCTCTCGATCGCCAGCTCGAGCTTCGCGCGCGGGGTGACATAATGGCTGGCCGGGTAGATGCACACCTTCTCGAGCGTCTCCAACCGGGTGCCGCGCAACGGATCGAACACCCGGATCGCCTCGACCTCGTCGCCGAACAGCTCGATCCGGATGGCACGCTCACTCTCGTGGGCGGGCACGACCTCCACCACGTCGCCCCGCGCGCGGAACGCGCCGCGGTGCAGGTCGGCGTCGTTGCGTTGGTATTGCAGCTCGACGAGGCGGGCGAGCAGGTCTTTGCGGCGAATGCTCTGGCCGGGCACGAGCTGCAGCAACATGCCGTCGTACGCTTCGGGGGAACCCAGGCCGTAGATACACGACACACTCGCCACGATGATGACGTCGTTTCGCTCCAACAACGCGCGCGTGGCCGCGTGGCGCAGCTTGTCGATGTGGTCGTTGATGAGGCTGTCTTTCTCGATGTAGGTGTCGGACGACGGGATGTACGCTTCGGGCTGGTAGTAGTCGAAGTACGACACGAAATATTCGACCGCGTTCTCTGGAAACAACTTCTTCATCTCGCCGTAGAGTTGGGCGGCGAGGGTCTTGTTGTGGGCCAGGAGCAGCGTGGGGCGGTTCCACTTCGCGATGACGTTGGCCATCGTGAAGGTCTTTCCGGTGCCGGTGGCCCCGAGGAGCACCTGGTGGTGGAGCCCGTGCTCCAGGCCCGCCAGCAGCTGGGCGATGGCGGCGGGCTGGTCGCCGGCGGGGGCGTACTCGGTGGCGAGCTTGAACGGCATGCCCGGCCGCTTAGCGCGGCCCTGACCTGAACGCAAGTTCACTCCGCCGATCACCCGCCGACGTACTTCGCGCCGTCGCTCACCACGATGCCGTAGAACGCACCGCGGTCGGTGCCATCGGAGATGTACAGGTGGTCGGCGTGGTTGGTGCCGTGGACGATGCGCCACACCGTCTGGAACGCACCCGCCGCGGCGGTCACGTAGAACTCCGGCCGGTCGGGGTCGGACGCGTCGACCGCGAGCATGAACGGCGACCAGTCCTCGTCGCTCCACTCGTCTTGCAGGACCCACTCCGCGGAGGCCGGGTCGTACGCGAAGACGCCGTAGGCGCCGGCGCCGAAGCCGTAGCCGGGGACGTACCACACGCCGTCGTCGCCGTGGGCGCCGCTCACGGTGTACATGCTGGGGTCGTCGAAGTCGGGCATGACCTCGAACTGGAAGCCCGAGTCCGGGTGGTAGGTGGCCAGGCCGCCGAACATGTCGAAGATGCCCACCGTGCCGGTGAGGGGGTCGTTGGCGGCGCCGATCCCCATGAACTCCGCCTCGGCGTCCCAGGTGGCGAGCTGGGTGTACACCCCGTCGTTCGTGACACTGCCGAACTGGTCGCCGAACACGACGTAGATGGCGCCATCCGGTGTCACGGTGACCCCGTACGGCGGGAACTCGTACACCTCGGTGTCGCTGAAGTCGGCGAATTGGGTGCACGTGCCGTCGGCGCCGACGTGTGCGAGGTACGCGAGGCTGTCGTTGACGATCCACTCGTCGGCCACCTGGGCGCCGTCGCGCACCACGTGGTCGAGGAAGAACGGGACGCACGCCCCGATCTGCAGGTCGGCCTCCACGCGCCCGATCGTGTCGAAGGTCAACAGGTGGCCGGTGCCGTCGGACTCGACCCAGGCCACCTCCACCCCGGCGAAGTCTTCGTCCACCTTGCCGTCGCAGTCGTTGTCGAGCGCGTCGCCGCCCTCTTCTTCACGCACCGGAGACACACGAGGGTTGGTGTCGTCGCAGTCGCCCTCCTCGGGTGAAAATCCGTCGTCGTCCTGATCGCCGTCGGTGTCGGAGGTGTCGTCGATGCTGGTGTCGATGCCGCCGTTTCCCGTGTCCTCGGCGGTGTCCTTGTCGGGGACGCCGAAGCCGGTGTTGACGTCGTCGCAGGCGGCGAGGAGCAGGAGCGGGGCGAGGAGTCGGGCGGTCATCGGCGGAGTATATCTGTGCCCGCCCATGCACCGCGCGCTCCCCCTGGTGGCCTTCCTCCACCGCCTGACCCCTGCCGACGTCGTCGAGGCGGCCCATCGCGACGCGATGTTGGCGTTGGCTGGCCTCCCCGCCCCGGTCTTCGCTCGCGATCACTTCGTCCCCGGCCACTTCACCGCCAGCGCGTTCGTGTTGTCGCCGGACGGCGGCGCGGTGCTGCTCATCTTCCACGAGAAGTTCCGACGCTGGTTGCAGCCGGGGGGCCACGTCGAGCCCGACGACGCCGACCTGTTCGCGGCCGCGCTGCGCGAGGTGCACGAAGAGACCGGCCTCGCCGACGTCGAGGTGCTCGGCGACGGCTTCTTCGACGTCGACGTGCACGACATTCCCGCGCGCAAGGCCGATCCGGCCCACCAGCACTTCGACGTGCGGGTCCTGCTCCGGGCCCGCACCCTGGCGCACGCGGCCGGCTCCGACGCGCTCGCGGCGCGCTGGGTGCGCCTGGAGGACGTGCCTTCGGTCGAGACGGACGAGTCCGTCTTGCGGGCCATCCGCAAGTTGCGGGGGTCCGCGCCGCGACCGGCCTGACGGCGGCAGGGTCCGCCGCGCGGCCCGCAGCGGGGTCGACGCCCGGCTACCTCGGCAGGGTGGCCGCGAACGAGGGCCGCGCCGCGAGCCGCCCGAGCCAGGCGTCGAGGTGGGGGAGCCCGTCGGTGTAACGATCCGCGCCGGAGAGCGGGCCGCCGCTGGCGAACGCCGGGAGCACCAGCCAGTCGGCGAGGCTCGGCGCGTCGCCCGCGAGGTACGGCGTGTCGGCCAGGGCGGCGTCGAAGACGCGCAGGGCGCCGAGCGCCTTGGCAGCCGCTTCGGCCACGCGCGTGTCGTCGACCGGGATGCCGCGCGGCGCCAGGACGAAGCGCGGGATCAGCACCCCGCGGATCGCGTGCGGCGCCACGTAGTCGTTGTACGCGCTGAGCC
The DNA here is from genome assembly GCA_005776735.1 of Pseudomonadota bacterium. Classification (GTDB taxonomy): domain Bacteria; phylum Myxococcota_A; class UBA796; order UBA796; family SXON01; genus SXON01. The sequence goes on along the minus strand of SXOM01000076.1, from coordinate 5,804 downwards.
ACTGCGTCATGCGGGCGCGCGCCCGCACCTCCGCCGGCTGCAGGGCCGGACCGGCGAACGCCTCGTCCACGTACCGCATCACCGCGGCCGCTTCGTAGCAGCGCCAGCCGTCGTGCTCGAGCACCGGCATCTTGCGCCAGGGGTGCAGCGCTTCGTACTCGGGCGCGCCGAGCTGGGCGGGGCGCAGCTCGTAGGCCACGCCCTTCTCGGCGAGCGCGAGGCGGGCGGACCAGGTGAACGTGGAGAACGGACTCCCGTAGAGAACGACGGACATGGGGGCCTCCGGCGCCACCCGGATAAGCCGGTGCGATGTTCGCTGCCTACATTCTCGCGCTCACGTCGTCGGCCCACGCCCTCCCCCTGTTGGTCGAGCGTTTCGACGCTGCGCCCGCCGCGTGGAAGGAGCGCGTCGCGGTGCAGACCGGCGGCGGCCCGGCGAGCAAGTGGAAGGTCGAGGGCGGGGCCCTCGTCGTCACCGCCGACCCCCGCACGCGGAAGTTCGTGTCCGTCGGCACCCGCGTGCAGCTCCGCGGGGTGCAGTGGTTGTCGGTCTCGGCCAAGGTCAAGCTCTCGGGCGTCGAAGGCGCCGACCCCTCGAGCGTGTGCGGCGCCTTCGTCCGGTTCGACACCGGCGACGTCGTGGCCACCCGCGAGTGCGCCGTGCGTGACGACGCGGAGGCGCACACGCGCCTCATCCCCGTGCCCGCGGCGGCGCGCGACGCCGAGGTCGGGGTGCTGCTCGCGACCGCCGGCGCCCTGGTGGTCGACGACGTGGTGGTCGAAGCGGTCACTCCCGAGCTCAAGGAGCTCGTGCGCGGCCGCTTCGTGTACCGGTGGCTCGGCAACGACGCCTTCCGCGAAGAGCAGCTCGAGGCCAACGACACCCGCCTCGAAGAGCTGGCGGCCTTCTTCGGGACGCCCGCCACGCAGAAGATCGACTACTGGAAGTTCCCCGACGCTGCCACGCTCGAGCTCTACACCGGCCGCCGCGCCTCGTACGTCGCAACCGAGAGGTCGATCTACACCGTGATCCGGTCTGACACCCGTGCGCTGGTGGCGCTGTTGTCGCGCGCCTGGGGCGACCCCGGCGCATTCTGGTTCGAGGGGCTGGCCGTCCGCTTCGCGGGCGACTGGGAGGGCCGCGACCCGCGGCTCACCACGCGGCAGCAGGTCAACGGCGGCACGGCCGCCAGCCTCGCGGAGCTGCTCGACGCCGACAAGTTCGCCGCGCTCCCGCCCGAGCGCGCCTACCCCCACGCCGGCGCGTTCGTGGCCTGGGCGTTGGACACGCTCGGGGTCGACAAGGTCAAGGCCGCGTTCGGCGCGATGCGGCGGACGGCCACGCCCGCGGCCAACCAGGCGGCGGTCGAGGCCGCGCTCGGTGCGCCACTGTCAAAGTTGGAGGCCGACTTCCGGGCGAGCCTGTAGGCTCACGGTCCTCGTGGCGGGTCCGCACCCCGCGGCTCACGCGTACCGCACCGCGCTCCGCCCGCCCCAGCCCCACAGGGCGATCCCCGCGTGGGTGGCCGCGTCGATCGCCAACGAGGTCGCCGCGCCCATGCACACCACCGCGACCAGCCCGCCAGCGGTGGCCTTCTGGACGATCTCGAAGCCGGCGCGGCTCGAGACCACGATCGCGAACCCCGACAAGTCCTCGTCGGCGCGCAGCAGGGCCCCGAGCACCTTGTCGACCGCGTTGTGCCGGCCCACGTCCTCGCGGACGGCGACGAGCCCCCCGGTCGGCGCGAAAGCTGCGGCCCCGTGCGAGCCGCCGGTGGCCGCGAAGCGTGGCATCTGCGGGCCGAGCGCGGCGCACACCTCCGCGACCCGCGCCGGGTCGGGGGTCCAGCGAGGCGCGAGCTGGCGGGGCCGCGGGAGGCGGTCCAGCGACGCCTTCCCGCACAGGCCACAGCTCGAGGTCGCGTAGCGCGTCCGGTCCGCCGACCGCGCACGCGCGGCGGGCACCCCCTCGCGCAGGCGGACGTCGACCACGTTGGGGCTCACGTGGGCCAGCGCGCGCACGTCGTCCCAGCCGTCGAGCACCCCTTCGGACAACAAGAACCCCGCCGCGAGGTCCAGGTCGTCGCCCGGGGTGCGCATCGTCACCGCCGCGGCGAGGCCCTCGACCCGCAACTCCAACGGCTCCTCGACGAGGACCTCGTCCGTCCCGGGCGCTCCGCCCCGCGTCACCTCCACCGTGCGGATCGCCATCAGCCCCCCCGGGCGCGGCCTATCCGGTGTAGAGCGTGCCCATGCCCGCCGAGGTCCAGTTCGTCGCCGCCGATGGCCGCCGCCTCGGGGGCACCCTCCACGTCCCCGACGGCCACGCGCGCGCCGCGGTGGTGGTCAACAACGCGCTCGGGGTTCCCCACACGTTCTACCGCCGGTTCGCGGCCCACCTCGCGGGCCGCGGCTTTGCGGTGCTCACCTACGACTATCGGGGGCTCGGTGCGTCGTGTGATCGGCCGCTGCGCGACGACCCCGCCACCCTGTCGGACTGGGCGCGCCTCGACGCCCCCGCCGCGATCGAGGAGGCCAGGCGCCGCTGGCCCGACCTCGCCATCCACGGCCTCGGGCACAGCTTCGGCGGCCAGGCGCTCGGCCTGCACCCCCGGGCCGCGGAGTTCGCGCGCATCGTCGTCATCGGGGCCGGCAGCGGCGATTTGTCACTCTACCCGGTGATCCGCCGGACCGGGTATCGGGCGTTGTTGTCGATGGCGCCGCTCGCGGGCGCACTGTTCGGATACGCACCCGGGTGGTTCGGCCTCGGCGCCGACCTCCCCACCGGGGTGCCCGCGGAGTGGTCGCGTTGGTGCCATACGCGCGGCTACGCTCGCGCCGCCGTCGCCCCGACGTACTATGCAGAGCTCACGGCCCCGATGTTGTTCCTGGACCTCCCGAGTGACACGATGGCTCCGCCGGGCCCCGCCGCCGAGCTCCGGAGTTGGTACACCCACGCTGCGGTCGAACACCACACCGTCACCCTCGGCGAGCTCCCCATCGTGGCACACGGCCATTTCGGCGCCTTCCGAGCCGGCGGCGAGCCGCTGTGGTCGCGCGTGGCGGAGTTCCTGGGCCGCTGATGCGCACCGGCCGGGCCGGGCAAGACGCGGCGACCCGGGGCGCGGGTCGGCGTGGTGGACGGCGAAACGCGGCGTCGGCGGTGGGCGAGGACGAGGTCACCCCCGGGTCCTGCCGGGCCGGGTGTAGTGGCGTTCGCTCCCCCGCCAGTTCGCCGCAAGCGGCGAACCGGCGCTCCGCTCAGCCAATTCCCCCCGACCCGTCACCCGCCGCGTCACCGAGCCGGACAGCGCGCGAGGCGTTTGGCACAACGGGGCACGCCGAACCGCGAGGGTCTTGCTGCACCGGCCCAAGGTCGGTGAGCGAGGCGACGTCGAACTTCGAGCAGTATTTTGGCGGGCGTGGCAGCGCCGGTGAGCCGGCCCGGGGGCCCAGGCCCCGGCGGGAGGCGACTCGCGACGGCGGTGGGCGCGGCGGTATGGTCGAGCCCCTTTGGGGGCCACGCCGCGACCGTCCGCGTGGCCGGGGCCGAGTCCGGCGCGCGGCCCGTCGCCCCCGCGGCGCGAGCCCGAACGGACACAGCCCGGCGAGAGGACGGGCCTACGGGCTCGCCAATACAGGGGTCTACGGAACCGTGAAGTTCAGCCGCAACCACGCCTCGCCCAAATCACGACAGTCCGACGTCCACCAGATCCATTGGGCGCCGAGGTCGTAGAGGGGCTGCGGGGTGCTGCCCCAGGGCGAGGTGTCGCCGCAGACCTCGGGAATGTGCCAGGAAGAGTCGTCGAACGCCACGTCGGACCAGTCGGCCGGGGGGGAGGTGTCGGTCATCGTCCAATCGGTCGGACCGCTGACGAAGGTGACAGTCCCCTCGACCTCCACCGCGGCGAGCACCCCCGCGATCACCTGGGCGGTGTCGGTGGCGTAGAGCGCCAGGGCGTGATTGCCACACGGGAGGTCCCACTCGAGGGTGTCGATGCTCGACCAGGCGTTCTGGCCGGGCGCGGTGAACTCGGTCCCGTCGAGCCAACCCTGCCAGGCGTCGTCGGCGGTGAGCGTGAGCTTGACGTGCTGGGTGAGCCCTTCGCAGGGGTCGGGGTCTTCGCCCTGGCCGACGAGGACCGCGTCGGCTTCGGGGGTGTCGGGATCGTCGGAGAACACCGCGAGCGTGCCCTCGTCGCCGGAGCCGTCGCTCGGGGCGTAGGTGACGGTGAGCTCGGTCGAATCGCCCGGCGCCAGCGTGGCGGGAACCACGGCGAGCGCGCCGGCGTCGAGGAGCTGGAGGTCGGCGTCGGTGGCATGGAGCGCCACACTCGACACCGTGAGCGGCCCGGCGCCCACATTGGTGACGGTGAGCAGCGCCGCGTCGGTGATCCCGACCGCCACGGTCCCGAAGTCGTGCCAGGCGGGCGTCAGCTCGATCTCGCCGTGGGGCAGCGTGCCGGTGAGCGGGACCTCGGTGAGCGCTTCGTCCGGGTCGTTCGACGGCAGCTCCACGACGTCGGCGAGCGTTTTCCCGTCGGCGGACGACCACGTCACGACCATCGTGGCGCTCTGTCCGGCCGCGAGCATGGGCGACGACAACGCCGTGAGCGTGACCGACGCGGTGTCCGCGGCGAGGCGCGGCGAGTCGAGGCGCAGCATGCCGCCGCCGACGTTGGACACGGTCAGCGTGGCGGTGTTTTCGCTGCCGAGGCCGACCTCGCCGAAGTCGACCGCGCCCGGAGACACCTCGATGTCGGGCGCGTCGTCCTCCGCGGTGTCGGCGGGCTTGGGCTCGTTGGTGGCGTTGAGGTTGTTCTCGCTGCACGCGACGAGCAGGGCGGCGGCACCGAGGGGGGTCAGGCGGATCATGGAGCCAGCATACCTGAACGCGGACCGGCGGCGTGCTTAGCTTGCCGGAAAGAGGCGAACATGCGCGGCTCCTTCTCGCTGCTCTCCCTGGTGCTCCTGGGCTGTCCGGCTGCCGAGGTACGCGACTATTCCGACCCGCCGGTGGCCACGAGCGCCCGGCTCGAACGGTTCGCCGACTGCGACGCGCTGCGCGCCTCCCTCACCGAGAGCTTCGTCGAGGAGCTGGTGAGCTGGCGCTACGGCTACTACGCCTACCCGGAGGCCGCGGGGGGCGACGACGCCAACAGCGGCGATGGCGCGAGCGACTACTCCACCACCAACGTGCAGGAAGCGGGCGTCGACGAGCCGGACATCGTCAAGACCGACGGCAGCTACCTCTACGTGGTCACGCAGGGCATGCCGGAGGTGGTCGTGGTGGACGCGTGGCCTGCCGAAGAGACCGCGGTGGTCGGCCGGCTCGAGCTCGACGGATGGCCGTACTCGATGTTCCTCGACGGCGACACCCTCGCGGTCTTCCAGTACGTCTACGACTACCGCGACGGCACCACCGACCCCGCGGTGTCGCCCGTGCGCGACGGGTACGGCTCGCGCATCACGTTGGTCGACGTCAGTGACCGCACCAACCCGAGCGTGATTCGCCACATCGACGTCGAGGGGTGGCTCGCGAGCGCGCGGCTCATCGAGCACGACGCGTGGATCGTCCTCAACGACTACCTGTACGTCCCCACCGAGATCACCGAGCTGGCGTGGGACGAGAGCCTCGGCCTCCCGGACTACGACTACTCGGCGAGCGAGGAGGAGCAGGAGGCGCTCCGTGCGCAGGCACGCGAGGTCTTCTGGCCGATCGTCGAGGCCGAGGTCACGGCGATGGACCTCGGGGAGCTCCTGCCCAACTGGTATGCGTTCGAAGGCGGCGCGTGGACCGACGG
>SXOM01000075.1 GCA_005776735.1 Pseudomonadota bacterium | reverse complement strand
CTCGCGCAACGTCAGCCCCGAGCGGGCGAGTTGGGTGAGGAGGTTCGCCCAGCGGCGGGCGGTGGGGGTGAGCGCGTCGGCCATGCCCCAGTGTCACGCGCGACCGGGGCCGGCGGAAGATGCCCTCTGGCGAGTGGATACGTCTGACAGGCTACCCCCCCCCCACAATTTCTTGACAACTGTGACGAAATGGTGGCGTCCCGAGCCAGCGCAGCCATCGCCCCCGCCGCGGACCGGCCACCGGAACACGCCCGCCTCGGGACGGTCGCGGGCCGGGCCCCAACCCAACCTCCCCTCACCCCCTCCCCGCCACGTACTGGCCGAGCAGCTCGCCGAGCGCGCCACGCAGGTCGGGGCCGACGGTCGACGGCAGCGCGCGCAAGAGCGTCGGAAGGTCCGGAACCCGCGGAGCTTCGCCGCCCCGGTGCAGCTCGCGGTGCAGGGCCGCCGTGCGCGCGTAGAGGGCGCGCAGCGTGCGCGGATGGCTGTGGAGGACCGGCGCCTCGGGGACGTAGCCGACCCGGTGGCGCCGCCCCCAGTGCCAGTCCTCGGCGATGGGCACCCCATCGAACGGATCGGCGAGAAGCGCGTCACGGCGGTACAGCGCGGCCACGTTGTCGAGCATGAGGCTCGGGCGGTGGCCCCGACCCGGCGGCGTCCACGCGCGCAGGCGGGCCCGGGTGACGGGGTCGGCCGTGGGCCACGAAACCTGGCGCGCGACGACCGCGTCGTACCCGCCGTCGATCGCGGCCTCGACCAACGTACGTACGAACCCCGCCCCGAGGGGCACGGCGTCGTCCACCGTGAACAAGACCCACGGGTGGCGCGCGAGCTCGACGCCGACCTGCCGCGTGGCACCGTGCCCGCGCCATGGCACGCGCACCCCGTCGGTGTAGCCCCCGTTGGCGAGCACCAGGACCTCGACCTCGAGGTCCTGCCCGGCGAGCGCGTCCAGCCCGATCGGCCGCTGGCGGTGGGTGGGGATCACGGCGGTCACCCGGTGCGCGCCGCCCCCGCGACCTGCGGGCGGGAGCCACTCCGAAAGTGAGGCGTCGTCGACCTCGTGGAACAGCGGCACCAGTTCGTCGAGCGGGTGTGCGCACGCGGGACGGCCGCGGAGGCGCACGGGCGTGCCGTCGAGCAGCGCCGACTGCAGCGTTCGTAGGTCTGCGGGGCCGAGAGAAGTGAGCTCCACCGCCCCAGGCTACACCGGCAGGCTACGTCGGGACACCATGAACCCCACCCGCCTCGTGCTCGCGCTCCTCATCCCGGCGGTGGTGGGGGTGCACGCGACCGCCAGCTACCTCGGGCGCTCGATGTGGTGGTCGCTGGGCCGGGACTTCGAGCTGGTGCTCTCCTCCAACCAGCTCGGCACGCTCGGCTTTCTCGCCGGCGCCGCCGGCGCCGCCGTGATCGGCGCCCTGGCCGGGCCCGGCGCCGCGATGGTGCTCGGGCTGCTGGTCGGCGCCGCGGGGCACGCCCTGGTCGGGAGCGGGGCGCTGGCCACCGGGGGGGTCCTCTACGGCGTGGGGCGGGCGCTGGTGGCGATCGGCTCGAGCGCAGCGCTCGCCCGCGCCGTCCCCCCCGCGAACGCCGCGGGGCGCATGGCGCTGTACACCGCGACGTACGGCCTGGTGAACCTCGGCGCGACCGTGGCGCCGATGGGCGCCTCCCTCGGCGACATCGCAGGGTACACACCAATCTTGTTCGCGTGCGTCGGGGTGCTCGCCGTGACCGCGTTGGTGGCAGCCCCCGCGGCCGTCCTGCCGTGGATGCGTCCGGACGACCTCGACGCGCCCGCCCCCGACCGCGTTGCGCTCGGAGTCGCCGCCGCCACCGCGTTGGTCGGCGGGGGTGCGTGGGCGGTGTGGACCTTCGGAAACGACGCCCAGTGGCAGGTGCTGTACAACCAGGGCGGGAACGGTGCGCCCACCTGGTTGTTCAGCGTCAACCCGAGCGCGGCGATGTTGTCGTCGCTCGCGGCGACCGTCGCGCTCGGCGCTGCCGGGCTCTCCGGGTTCCGCGTCCCCCCGTTGCTCGTCGCTGCGGTGGGCTTCGCGGGGGCTGGGCTGGCGCTCTTGCCGAGCGCCGTGATCCCGGGCACGGTCGTCGCGGCCGGGGTCTCGGGGCTGACCGGGCTCGCGGAGCCCCTCCTGTACGCCGGGCTGTGGGCCCAGGTCACCGGCCGGGTGCCGTGGCGCGCCGCGCCCATCTTCGGCGCCGTCCTGTACGGGCTCACGCTCGTCCCCAACGCCCTGACCCTGGGGCTCGGGGCCGTGGGTGTCGACACCGTCGACATCAGCGGCGTGGTGGCCAGCCTCACGGGAGTGGTGGTCCTCGGCGCCGGCGTGCTCGCGGCCGCGGCCGGCCTGTGGGTGCACAAGCTCGAGGCCGACGAGCTGCCCGCGGACGGCTTCTCGGCCGCGGGCCCGGACCCCTACGGTTTCGACGGAGCGCCACGGGGGTGAACGGTCGGGGGTCCGCTACGGCTGGGACAACGCCCACCACCTCACGCCGTCCTCCTCGGTGGGCGCCCCGAACGCCGCGGTGAGCACCCGCGTGCTCTCACCCGCTCCCGCGGTCTGGCGATCGAAGGCGGGGTGCACGACCACCCAACCGTAGCGGTCCTGGAGGCGCACGACGGCCGCGGCGTCGAGCTCGGGAACCCGCGGACGACCCCCCGGACCCGGGAGCGTCGGGACGAACAGGCGCACGGTGGGCCCGTCGCCGTTGCCCTCGGCGCGGACGTTCGGCCACCACGGCACGGGGTGGCCGTGGACGGTCTGGTACCAGAAGTACACACTCGTCGCCATCGTGCGCCGGACCTGGGCGGGGAGGTCGAGCACCGCTCGCCGATCGGCGGACTCGGCGATGCGTTGGTAGACCGCGGGTACCGTGGTCGGCGCGGTGGGCAGCGGCCACGTCGCCAACGAAAAGAACAGGCCCTCGGCCGCGACCAGCACGCTGAAGAACGCGGCCACGAGCCCGCCGCGCCACGCGGGGACCACCGCGGGTCCCGACGAATCGGCGCCCCGCAGCGCCTCGGCGGCCAATGCACTGAGCACCGCGTGTGACACGACCCCGAGGCGCGCGGGATGGGTGATCGCCATGTCGGGCACGAGGCCGACGAGGAACCCGAACGGGAGCACCGGTCCGGACTCGCCCCAAGGGTAGCCGCCCGCCAGGTAGGGCCGGTGGCCGAGGCCGAGGAGGAGGCTCCACCCCGCGAGCCCGAGCCAGCCGGCGAGCGCCATGCGGCGGCGGGCCACGGCCACCAACACCAGCCCGAGGACCGACAGCCGGAGAAACAGCGTGTGCTTGAATTGCTCCCCGCCGTACTGTGCGGCGAAGTCCACCGAACGGAACGCGCCGGGCTGGAACGGCTCACGCAGGTCGACCGCGTTGTGGCGGGCAAGCGTGCGCTCCGAGTCCTCCTCGCGCTGGATCACCGCCTCCTTGGCGACCAGGCCGGCGCGCCACGTGGCCACCGCGCCCGCGCCCAGCACCCCCGCGAGCACGATGCCGCCGAGCGCGGCGCGCCACGGGCCGCGCCAACGGAGCACCACCACGGTTGCGGGCGCCAACGCAAGGACCAACGCGGCCCCGTAGTAGGGTGTGGCCCAGGTGGCGGCCCCGAGCACGGCGCCGGCAACGGTCCAGTCGCCGCCGCGGCCGGAGCGCACCGCGATCCACCAACGCGCGAGCACCCACGGAATCCAGCCGGTCGCGCACACCTCGCTGATGCCGTTGTGCAGCTCGGCGAGCAGGTAGGGGCTGGTGGCGAACGCAACCCCCGCCACGAGCGTGTGCGGCCCCGGTGCGCCGAGCACCGCCGCGAAGCGCCGGGCGTGGAAGCCCGCGAACGCGATGCGCGCGGTGAGGAGGAGGTTCCACGCCCACGCCGGCCCCAGCGCGCGGGTGAGCGGCAGCGCCGCCAGCGCGCCGAGCGGGTCGGCGAACCAGACGACGCCGCCGTGGGGGTGCGACAACAGCGGCGTCCGCCACGGGAGCTCGCCCTGTGCGAGGCTCTGCGCCCACCACCAGAGGCCCCACACGTGGTTCCACACGTCGACGTCGGGGTGCCCGAGCAGCTGCCCACGCGCCCACGCCGGCGCCGTGAGCGCGGCCGCGAACAGAAACCACGCCCCCCACTCGCGCATGCAGTCCTCGCCCGCGAGCCTAACTGCGCGGCCACCGCAGGCGTGACCGGCAGCGGAGGGGGCGACGGCGCGGAGGGCGACCGCGCGAAGCGGAGGGCGTCGGCGGCGACGCCCGCGCGAGGCGGAGGGCGACCGCGGCGCCGACCGCGCGAAGCGGAGGG
>SXOM01000561.1 GCA_005776735.1 Pseudomonadota bacterium | reverse complement strand
TGCCCGACCATCCCGTCAACCGTGTCCACGAGCTCACCCCGCTCGCCTGGCGCCTCGCACGTGAGGGTGCGATCCCGGCGTAGATGACCTCTTCACGCGCGCAAGGGGCGCCGGGGAGATGGTGTTTGGCGAGTGGATACGAAGCGGCAGGTGGGCCGGCGGGCCCCCGGCGCGCGAAGCGCGTTGGGGTGCTGGCACACCACCCGCCACGTCACCGCACCCCGGCAACGTCACCGCGGTGGAGCACAGCGCCGCACCCGGCCCCCCGCCAGGCTCGCTGCATCCGGCTCGCGGAGACGAGGGAGCAGTGGTTGGCGCGGCGCCGTCGGGACCCGGCCCGGCGAGACGTCGGGCCTAAGGCGCCGCCCAACGGATGACCTGGTCGGCGAGCATGGCCCCGAAGACCAGGAACAGGTAGCTGATCGAGACCCGGAACACCTGGTAGTCGGTGCGCGGATTGTCTGCGTAGATCGAGCGTAGCACCCACAGACTGAACCACGCGCCCGCGAGGGCGGCCACCGCTCCGTACCACCAACTCAACAGACCGAGCGCCGAGGGCAGGACGCTGAAGGCCGTGAGCAGAAGTGCGTAGGCCAACGACTGGCGCCGGGTGCTCGCGTCGCCCGCCACGTTGGGCATCATCGGGAAACCCGCGCTCGCGTACTCGTCCTTGCGGAAGATGGCGATGGCCCAGAAGTGCGGGGGCGTCCACAAGAAGACGATGCCGAAGAGGATCAGGCTCGGCCAGCCCACCGTGCCGGTGAGCGCCGCCTCGGCGATCATCGGGGCCGTGGCCCCGGCCGCACCGCCGATGACGATGTTCTGGGGCGTGCGGGGCTTGAGCCAGATGGTGTAGACGAAGACGTAGAAGAGGATGGTCCCGAGCCCGACCGCCGCCGCGAAGACGCCGCCGACCCACCACAAGAACGCCGTGGAGACCACGGTGAGCAGCACACCCAGTCCGAGCGCGTGCGTGGGTTGCAGCGCCGCCGCAGGGAGCGGCCGGCTCCGGGTGCGCGCCATCCGCGCGTCGAGGTCGCGCTCCCACCACGCGTTGAGCGTGGAGGAGGCCGCGCCGGCCAACGCCGTCCCAAAGAGCACCGCGAGCGCCCGGCTCAGGGTGGCCCCGCCCGCCATCGCAAACACGGGGAGGCCGGTGAACAAGACCAGGAGCAGCACGCGCGGACGCGTCATCTCCCACCACGCGCGGAGCTGCACCCCCACGGGCAACGCGACCGCGCCCGTCACGAGGAGAGCGCCGGGCGGTGGAACGTGCCAGCGACCAACCACGCCGTCGTGGCCACGATCGCGTGCCCCGCCGCAGCATGCGCGATGGCGAGCTCGACCGGCATCCGCGTGAGCACGTTGAGCACACCGAGCGTGACCTGGACGAGCACCAAGAGCAGCAACAGGCGCGTAGGCCGCACGCTCCCCGCGTCGGCGCGCGCGAGCCAGGCGAGCGTCCCCGCCGCGGCCACGACCGTGTAGGCCCCCAGGCGATGGAGCACCTGGAGCCCCACCGCCCCCGCCCAGGACGGCACCCACACGCCGGCGTTGCACGTGGGCCACTCGACACACGCGAGCCCCGCGTAGTTGGACGAGACCAACCCGCCGAGCCCCATCTGCACGGTGACCAGGAGCACGAAGGCGGCCGTGACCCCACGGAGCGGGCCGTGTGCGGCACCCGCGGGGACCACGCCCCGCAGGCGGCGGGACAGCACGATCATCAACGCCATGAAGGCGTTGCCGAAGAGCAGGTGCAGCGTGACGCTCCAGAACGCCAACGACGCGAGCACCGTGAGGCCGCCCAGCACGATCTGCGCGAGCAGCACGACCACCATGAGCCCGACGAGCACCCCGAAACGACGCCGGAGCTCGGCGCGCACGACCACCGCTCCCCCGAGGCCGAGGAAGCCGAGCGAGATGAGCCCCGCCAACAGGCGATGCCCCCACTCGAGGAAGATGCGGAAGTCGAGCTGCGGCACGAGCTCGCCGAAACACAGCGGCCAGTCGGGGCAGGCCAACCCCGCCCCGTGCACACGCACGGTGCTCCCGAAGATCAGCAGGAGCCAGGTGATCGACGCGAGGACGCCGAACCCCACTCCCAGCCGCTTCTGGACCTCCGCCACTCCTGCTCCGAAGGGGCGGCGGCGTCGCCGCCCCGGCGCGGCGGGGCAAGCGCTGACCCGCGCAGGGCCCCGCCGACTGCGATACTCCGTCGCCCGCCCCACGGAGTCCGATGCTGCTCGCCCTCGCCCTCGCCGCCATCGCCGACGACGACGCTCCGAAGTGGGACGTCGCGGCCACCCACGGGCCGGGCCGCGACGTGAAGTTCACCACCCGCGAAGGCACGTGGATGGGCGTGGACGTGTCGCCGGACGGGGGGTTCGTCCTCTTCGACCTGTTGGGCGACCTGTACGAGGTGCCGCTCGGCGGCGGCGCCGCCCGGCGCATCACCTCGGGCAACGCCTGGGACACCGACGGCCACTATGCCCGCGACGGGCAGCGCATCGCGTTCACCTCCGACCGCGGTGGCAACGAGAACCTGTGGACGATGAACCTCGACGGCACCCACCTGCGCGCGCTGACCGAGGACACCGGCCACCGGTGGACCGACCCGGTGTGGGCCCCCGAAGCGGGCTGGTTCGTGGGCCGCAAGCGCATGGTCGACACCCGGAGCATCGGCGTCCAGGAGCTGTGGATGCTGCACGAAGAGGGCGGCGCCGGCGTGCAGATCACGACCCTCGACACCGATCCGCACGCGGGGGAGGCGGCGTTCTCGCCCGACGGAAAGACCCTGTGGTACAGCACGCGCAGCGGCCGCTTCGAGTACGACCAGAACGTGCACCACGGGCTGTGGCAGATCGTCCGCTACGACCGGGAGCTCGGCGAACGCACCGTCGTGACCACCCTCGGCGAAGGTGCGGTGCGGCCGACCCCCTCCCCCGACGGCCGCCAGCTCGCGCTGGTGTCCCGCGACCGCGCGCGTACCGTGCTGATGATCATGGACGTCGAGACCGGGCGCGTCCGCCGCGCCGCCGACTTCCTCGACAAGGACGCGATGGAAGGCTTCGAGCTCCGCAGCGCCTACCCCCGCATCGACTGGACGCCCGACGGCCGCGAGCTGGTCTTCTGGGCGCAGGGGAAGTTGTGGCGACTGGACGCGTCCACGCTCTCGCGCGCCGAGATCCCGTTCCAGGTCGACGTGGAGCTGCGGGTCGCCGACGCCGTGCGCCCCGAACGGCGCGTTTCGGACGGGCCGGTCGAAGCACGCGTGATCCGTTGGCCCGCCCGCGCCCCCGACGGGAGCGTGGTCGCCGCGGCCCTCGGGCGCCTGTGGTCGATCCCCACCCGCGGGGAGGCCCGGCCGCTCACCGCCGCCGACCAGACCGCGTACTTCCCGTCGTTGCACGAGGACGGCAAGACGCTGACGTACACCACCTGGGACGACGTCGCCGGCGGCCACGTCTGGAGCGGCCCGATCGGGCGCGCGACCCGGATCACCCGCACCGGCCGCGATTACCAGTCCCCGGTCCTGAGCCCCGACGGGCGCACCGTGGCGGTGCTCCGCGGCGCGGGGAGCACGACCACCGGCGGCGACCTGGGCGGGCAGTCCGCGTACGACCTGGTGCTCGTCCCCGCCGCGGGCGGTGACGGCGTGCGGCTCCGCACCCTGCCCTTCCGCGGAAGCAACAGCCGGGCGCCGCGCCTGCAGTGGAGCGCGGACGGCGCGAGGATCTACTGGATCGAGGATGAATACCCCGAGCCCCGCAAGCACGAGAAGACCGTGCTGCGCTCGTGCGACCGCCTCGGCCACGACGTGCGCACCCACCTGCGGGTCGACGGCGCCCAGGAGATCCGCCTGTCTCCCGACGGGCGCTTCGTCGCGTACAAACACCAACACCAGGCGTGGGTCGCACCCATGCCGGCGCTGGGCACCACCACGGTCGACGCCGCCAACCTCCCCGCGCGGAAGCTCACCGACGTGGCCGGCGACTGGCTCGACTTCCGCGGCGGAAAGCTCACCTGGAGCCACGCCGACCGCTTCTTCGAGCTCGACCTCGCCGACGTCCTCGACAAGGACGCCGAGCGGGTGCCCGACGCCCACGAATCCCAGCTCCGGATCACCGCACCGCGCGCGACCGGGAAGGGCACGGTGGCGTTCACCAACGCCCGCATCCTCACGATGGACGAAGCGGGCGAGATCGAGCGCGGCACGATCGTGGTCCGCGACCGCCGCATCGTCGCGGTCGGCGCCGACGTGTTGCCGCCCGACGGCGCGCGCGTGATCGACGTGCACGGCGCGACCATCCTGCCCGGCCTGATCGACGTGCACGCCCACCTGCACTACGCCTCGGGCGACGTGTTCCCCGAGCAGGAGTGGCGCCACCTCGCCAACCTCGCCTACGGCGTCACCACCGTCTTCGACCCGAGCGCGTCGACCGACCTGGTCTTCGGCCAGGCCGAGCTCATCGAGTCCGGTCGGATGGCGGGCCCGCGTACCTTGTCGACGGGCTTCATCCTCTACGGCGCCGACGACACCCAGGGCGCCACGATCGAGTCGTACGAAGACGCCGAAGCCCACGTCCGCCGCTTGATGCGGTACGGCGCCTGGGGCGTGAAGTCCTACCAACAACCGCGCCGAGAGCAGCGGCAGTGGGTCGTCGAAGCGTGCCGAAAGCTCGGCGTGCTCGACGTCCCCGAGGGCGGCGGCGACCTGCTCGCCAACCTGACGATGGTGCTCGACGGCCACAGCTCCATCGAACACGCGCTCCCCGTCGCGCCGATCTACGACGACGTGCTGAGCCTGTGGTCCAAGGCGCAGACCACCTACGTGCCGACGCTGCTGGTCGCCTACGGTGGGGTCACCGGCGAGGTCTCCTGGTTCCAGCGCGAGCGCATCTGGGAAGACGCCCGTCTGTCGCGATTCACGCCGCCCGACGTGCTGATGAGCCGCGGGTACCGCCTGGGGATCCACATCACCGACGACCAGGAGTTCCACCACCGCAAGGTGGCCGCCGACGCGGCCCGCCTGTCGGGTCGTGGGGTGCCGGTCGCGCTGGGCGCCCACGGCCAGCTCCAAGGCCTCGGCCCGCACTGGGAGCTCGAGGACCTCGGGGGCCCCGGCGCGATGACCGCCTACCAGGCGCTGCGGGCGGCCACGCTCGGCGGCGCCCGCCACCTGGGCCTCGAGCAGGACCTCGGGAGCCTGCGCGAAGGCAAGATCGCGGACCTGTTCATCGTCGACGGCGACCCGGTCACCCGCCTCGCCGACGCCCGGAACGTCCGCTGGGTGATGAAGGACGGCATCCTCTACGACGCCGAGACAATGGACCGCCTGAGCCCCGACCCGGCGCCGCGGCCGGCGATGATCTGGGAAGCGGCGCGGCAGGCGATGGACAACGCCCAGCCCGTGCCGCGCCCCTAGGGCGCCGCGCCGCGACCGGCCGCTGACGGGGGCCGAGGCCGGCGCGCGGCGCGACGTCGGGGCGACGAAGCCCGGGGGTCAGCGGCCCGCGTCGGGGCGGCGCTCGCCCGCGCCGCGTTGCGCGCACGCTTCGGCCCGACCTCGGGATCGGTCGCGGCGCAACGCCCAAAAACGCCGACGACGCCGCAGCACCGCCCCCAGGCCGGGAGCGAAGCCGCCGCGTCGAGGCACGCCCGAAGGCGCGGGCCTACTCGCGGTTGACGTAGGGGAGCAGCGCGAGGTGCCGCGCGCGCTTGATGGCCAGGCCGATCTCGCGCTGCTGCAGCGAGCTCAGGCCGGTCATGCGGCGGGGCAGGACCTTGCCGCGCTCGGTGAGGAAGCGCTTGAGGCGCGCGGCATCCTTGTAGTCCGCGAGATCCTCGTTGGGCTTCTTCGGGGCGGGGGCGTCAGACATTCTCAGGTCTCCGATGATGCGAGGCTCGCCGGCTAACCGGGAGGGTCGCGGTCGGCAAGGGTTCAGACGGTCTCGAGCTCGTCGCGCTGGTGGGTGCGGATCGTGCAGTCGCCTCGGGGGTGGGCCGAGCACAACAGCGTGAAGCCATTGTCGAGGTCGCCTTCGCTGAGGATGTACTGATCCTCGAGGTGCACCGCGCCCGCCTCGACCTTGCCGGCGCAGGTGCCGCAAGCGGCCGAGCGGCACGAGTACGGGAGCGCGAGGCCGCGGGCCTCGGCGGCCTCGAGGATGGGTTGATCGTCGCGGCAGGGCACCGTGACGTCGATGCCGTGGGCAGGGTGGTGGAGACGGACCTGGTAGGTGGGCATGGCCTCCCCGGCTATCAGATCGTGCCGGTGATGCCCATCTCGGCCAACAGCGTGTCGGCCCCCGCCACTGCGTCGAGGTACCAGAGCAGGTAGCGCACGTCGACGCCGACGGTGCGGGCGAGCGCCGGGTCGAACCGCCAGTCGCTGACGATGCCCTCGTAGGTGCCGTCGAACGCCAGGCCGACCATGCGGCCCTTCGCGTCGAGGATCGGCGAGCCGCTGTTGCCGCCGGTGATGTCCAGGTCGGAGAGGAAGTCGACCGGGACGGTGCCGAGCGCGGGGTCGGCGTAGGGACCCCAGGCGCCCCGGGCGATGGCCGCGGTGAGCGCCTCGGGCGCCGCGAACGGCCAGTCGCCCGCCTTCTCGACGATACCCGCGACGGTGGTCTGGGGGAGGGACACCGTGCCGTCGCGGGGACGGTACCCCTGCACCGTGCCGAAGGTCACGCGGAGGGTGCCGTTGGCGTCGGAGTAGGCCCGATCCGGCTCGGCGCCCGCGAGCCCCTCGGCGAACGCGGGCCGCGTGCGGAGCTCCAGGCCGCGTTGGGCCTTCCCGCGGGCTTCGCGGGCTTCGTCGTAGGGGCGCAGCGCCACCGCGAGGGTGATCCACGGGTCGGTGCTCGCGCGCAGGGCGGAGGACGGCTTCCCGAACCAGTCCACCCGCGTGGCGGCGTCGGCCAACGCCGGCGAGGTGTACAAGCGCGCCGCAGCGGCCTCGACACGAGCGGCGTCGTCGCCGGCGGCCGGGGCCACGGCCCGGAGCCACGCCATCAGCTCCGCCGGCCGCTCGGCCTCGGGGAGCGCCACCACCGCGCCGAGGAAGTGGACGAAGACCTCGCGGTCCGACGCGAGGTGGAGGTGGGCCTGCAGCTCCTCGAGGCCGGCGCGTGCCCGCGCCCGGTCGCGCTCCTGGTAGCCGAGGTCGCGACGGGAGTCGGGCTTCTCGCTCTCGAGCGACCACCGGTAGAGCTGACGAGCGGCCGAGAGGAGGTCGGCGCGGCCCAGCCAGTCCATCAGCGACTCCTGTCGGTGCCGAGCGTCGGCGTGCCCGAACGACGCGCGCAGCTCGGCGACGGCCGGGCCCAGCCGCGCCGCCCGCGCCGGGTCGGCGGCGATCCACGCATCGACCCGTGCGTCGCGGGCGCGGGCGGCGGCCACGACCCCCGAACGCCGGAAGCCTTCGAGCGTGCCCACCGCGTTGAACAGGGCGTTGGCGATGCCGGACCGGGGCACGCCCACGAGCGCGGCCACCGCCGGGTCGGCCTGGGTCCAGCGCGTGAGGACGTCGAACGTGAACGCGGCATGGCCGCGCCACGCGGGCAGGCTGAGCTCGGCCTCGCGCGCGACCTCGACCGCGGTGCGCCACCGGTCGGTGTGGCCCGGGTAGCCCGCCGCCATCACGAACTCGCCCGGGGAGGGCCCGCGCGTGCTCACCGAGAGGCGATGCGCGGGCGCGTACGGGACGTTCTCCGGCGCGGGATCGGCCGGCTCGCCGTCGGGGCCCACGTACACCCGCAAGAACGCGAAGTCGCCGGCGTGGCGGGGCCAGTGCCAGTTGTCCACCTCGTCGCCGTAGTTGCCGACCATGTCGGGCGGGGCCATCACCACGCGCACGTCGCGCAGCTCGAGCTGGCGGACCAGGGTGTAGCGGCGACCTTCGAAGTAGCGCACCACCCGACACCGCCGGCCCGGCGCCCGCTCGCACCCGGCGACGAGCTTGCGGATCGCGGCGTCGTGCGCTTCGTTGCGGGCCACGTCGTCCTTGGCGCCCGCGATGGCCTTGTGGACCACCGCGGTCACGTCCTCGAACCCCTCGGTGATGCTGACGCGGCTCACCCGGCCGGCCGGGCGCTCGTCGGCCCGCGTCGGGGCGTAGAACCCGCTCTGGACGAGGTCTTCGCCGTCGTGTTGCGCGCGCTGGAGCATCCCCACCGCGCAGTGGTGGTTGGTGACCAACAGGCCGAGGTCGCTCACGAACGACGCGGTGCAGCCCCCGAGGCTCACCACCGCCCCGAGCGGCGCGTGGTTGAGATCGCCCAGGGCGGCGGGGTCGTCGAGGTAGCCGCTGCGCTTGAGCTCGGCGCCCAGCCCGCGGAGCTGCGACGGCTCCCACATGCCCTCGACCGCGAGCGCCAGCGACACCGACATCAGGAAGGTCATCGGGCCGGGGTAACCCTCCCGAGTTAGCCCCGCGCCCCATGTCCGGCATCCTCGTCAGCCAGGACCTCCGCGAGCTGGTCACCGCCGGCGCGGTCCGGTCGCTCTACCCGTTGCGCCCCGACCAGGTGCAGCCGTCGTCGCTGGACTTGCGGCTCGGCGCGCGCTTGTGGCAGCTCCAGTGCAGCTTCTTGCCCGGCGCCGGCGGCATCGGCGCCAAGCTCGGTCGCCTCGCGATCGACGAGGTGCGCCTGCACCCCGAGCAGGCGACGGTCTTGCGTCACGACGGCGTGTACCTCGCCGAGGTCGAAGAGGTGCTCGAGCTGCCGCCCGATGTGTGGGGGCGCGCCAACCCCAAGTCATCGTCGGGGCGGCTCGACGTCTTCGTGCGCCTCTTGACCGAGGAGGGCCACTCGTTCGACACCGTCCCCGCCGGCTACACGGGGCGGTTGTACCTGGAGATCACACCCCAGAGCTTCCACGTCGGCGTGCGGCGCGGCGACACGCTCGGGCAGCTCCGCCTCGCCCGCGGGCGGCCCCGCCTGGGGGTGGATGCGTTGGCCGAGCAGCAAGCGCGCGCCCCGGCGGTGTACTGGTCGGACGGGCGGCCCGCCGTGGTGGCCGACCCCGAGACCCCGGGCATCGAGATGTCGGTCGACCTGCACGAGGGCGACGCCGGCATCGTCGGGTACGCCGCACAACGGTACCGCCCCCCCATCGATCTGCGCCACCGCGGCCTGGATCGCACCCGGTACTGGACGCCGGTGCACGCCGACCGCACGGGCGAAGGTTTCGTGCTCGAACCTGAGCAGTTCTACATCTTCGCCACGCGCGAACGCCTGGCCATTCCGCCGGAGCTGTGCGCCGAGTTGGTCCCGTTCGACGCGACCAAGGGCGAGCTGCGCACCCACTACGCGGGCTTCATCGACGCCGGCTTCGGGGTGGACCCGAGCGGGCGTGGCGCCAAGCTGGTGCTCGAGATCCGCACGCACGACGTGCCGTTCTTGTTGGAGCACGGCCAGCCCCTGTTCCGCATCGAGCTCTTGCGCAACCGCACCGTCCCCGACGTCCTGTACGGCCGAGGCAGCACCAACAACTACCAGATGCAGGGGCTGAAGCTCGCAAAGCAGTTTGCGTAGCCGCAGCACCGGACCGGCCGCCCGCCCCGCTCCGACCTCGAGACCGGTCGCGGGCCGGGCCCCCAACCTCTCGTTCAGTCGCGCGGCACCGGGAGCCGGATGCCGAAACGCGCCCCCTCACCTGCGGCGCTGACCAGGCGGATCTCCGCCTTCATCGCAGAACACAGGTGCTTGACCAACGCGAGCCCGAGGCCGGTGCCGCCCACCGCGCGGGATCGGCCCGCGTCGACCCGGTAGAACCGCTCGAAGATGCGCGGGTGATGGATGGGATCGATGCCGGGGCCGTTGTCCTCGACCCAGACCTCGACGCCCTCGTCGTCGACGCCGACGCGGACGCGCACCTCGCCGCCGCCGGGCGTGTACTTGACCGCGTTGTCGACGAGGTTGGACAGCGCATGCTCGAGCGCGTCGGCGTTGAGCAGGGCTTCGGCTTCGACCGGCGGACCGGCGATCAGCCGCACGCCGCGCCGCTCGGCGGCTGGGCCGAACCGCTCGAGCACCGCGTCGACCACCGGCTGCACCGGCTGCGACTCCAGCGGCAGGTCCTGCCCGCGGGCTTCGATGTTGGAGAGGCTCAGCACGTCCTCGACCAGGGCCCGGAGGCGATCGGCGTTGCGGCGGATCGCGTCGAGCATCGGCCGGAGCTCTTCGTTGAGCGCCTCGCGCTCGTCCTCCATCGCCTCGGCGTAGCCGACGATCGCGGTGATCGGCGTGCGCAGCTCGTGGCTGACGTGGGCCACGAAGTCGCGCCGCAGCCGGTCGGTGCGCCCGACCGAGGTGAGGTCGAGCACGACGCCGAGCACGCCGGTGCCGTCGGCCGCCGGCACCGCGCGGAAGAGAAGCTCGCGACCGTTGTGCGAGAGCGGCCGCTCACGCACCTCGCGGGTGCGCGCCGCCTCGTCGATGACCGCCTGGAAGGTGGGCACGGGGATGGTCTCGATGGGGCGCCGCCCCACGGGGTCGCCCGTGCACTCCAACAAGCGGCACAACGCCGGGCTGGCCCGCCGCACGATGCCGTCGGCGTCGATGGCCAACAGGCCGTTCGGCGTTTCGCGGACCATCAGGCGGTCGAGGTCACGCTCGCGCTCCACCTGGTTGGCGCGTTCGCGCACGGTCTCCAACAGGCGGTTGACCGCGGCGGCGACATGGCCCGCTTCGTCGTCTTCGCCCGCGGGCAGGCGCGCCGAGGCGTCGCCCGCCGCCCCACGCCGCACGACCTCCAGCACCTCGAGGAGCCGCTGGCGGCGGTCGCGGTGCAGCGCGAGCGTGCGCCACAACAGGAGCAGGAGGGCGACCGTGACGAGGCCGGAGAGCGCCGTGGACGCGGACGCGCCCACCCAGGCGAGCACCCCGAGCTGCGCGGCGGCGAGGCCGATGCCCAGCAGCAGGTGGAGCCGGATGGAGGTGAGGCGCACCCTAGACCTCGGCGCGGCCGAAGCTGGCGCCGAGCTGGCGCACCCACGCGCAGCTCTGCCACGGGAGGTCGCGCAGGCGCCAGCCCCAGTTGCCCTCGGCCACGCCGGGGGTGTTCATCCGGGCTTCGCTCCCGGCCTTGATGAGGTCCTGCATCGGCGCCACCGCCGTCGCCGCGGTGCTGGCCCACGCTTCGCGCACCAGGGCCCACGCCGGGTCGGTGGCGTCGCGACCGGTGTAGACGCGGAACCGGTCCTGCACCGTGGCGTCGGCGGAGCGGTACCAGCCGAGCGCGGTGTCGTTGTCGTGGGTGCCGGTGTACGCAATCCAGCGGGTGCCCGCGTAGTTGTGCGGCAGAAACGGGTGGTCGGCGTCGCGCCCGAACGCGAACTGCAGGATCTTCATGCCGGGCAGGCCCAGGTCGTCGCGCAACGATTCGACTTCGGGCGTGATGTCGCCGAGGTCCTCGGCCCAGAGCGGCAAGCCGCCGAGCTCCTCGCGCAACGCCGCGAAGAGCGCCCGCCCGGGGCCGGGCGTCCACCGCCCGTTGCGCGCGTCGGGCTCGTTGGCGGGGATGGCCCACGCCGCTTCGAACCCGCGGAAGTGGTCGAGGCGCACCGCGTCGACCAACGCCAGCTCGCGCGCGAGGCGGCGCCGCCACCACGAAAATCCCGAGGCTTCGTGCGCCTCCCACCGGTACATCGGCGAACCCCACCGCTGACCGGTGGGAGAGAAGTAGTCGGGCGGCACCCCGCTGACCGGATCGGGCTGGTGGCCCGCGTCGAGGTGCCACAACTCGGGGTGCGCCCAGACATCGGCCGCGTCGTGCGAGACGAAGATCGGCACGTCGCCGACGATGCGGATGCCGCGCACCCGCGCCGCTTCGCGCAACGCCGACCACTGGCGCGCGAAGAGGTACTGCACCGCCACCTCGACCGCGGCGCGCGACGCGAGGTCGGCCTCGGGGACCGAGGACCACCGCCACCACTGGGCGTGCCCGAAGTGTTCGGCGCGGGCGCTGTACCGGGCCCAATCGTGCAACCAGCCGGCCTCGCCCTCGGCCCACCGCCGCACCTCGGCGCTGTCGGCCAGGCGCGCGGCGGCCGCGCGGACCAGCGGCAACTTCCAGCGTTCGACCACGTCGGTGTCGACCCGTTCCTGCCCCCAGGGGAGCGCGGCGGGCTCGACCAGGCCGTCGGCGACGAGGCCCTCGACGCTGATGAGGCGCGGATCACCCGCAAAGGCGGACGGACTGCCGTAGGGGGAGCTGCCCGGCCCGACGGGGTGGAGCGGGAGCACCTGCCACGTGTCGAGCCCCGCGTGCGACATCCACTCCAAGAAGGCGTGCGCGTACGGACCCAGCTCTCCAATCGGGCCTGGGCCCGGGAGACTGGTGGGGTGCAACAGGACCCCGGCGTGACGAAGACGACCGGGCGTGGCCACGTGCGGCTAGCGGCGGAGGCGACGGCCGCCGAGACGCTTCTGCAGCATGCCCTTGGCGCGCATGCGCTGCTTGGTGTGCTTGGCCTTGAGCTTGGCCTTGCAGCGGGCGGCCTTGTTGCGCTTGCGGGGGGCCTGGGTACGGGCCATGGGAGCTCTCCGAATTGAGGCGCGGCGTCTAACCGGAGCCGCGCCCGCCGTCCAGGTACCGGCCCGCAGCGAGCGTTCGACCCAGTCGTTCGCTCACCTTCTTGAGCTGCCGCAGCTTGTAGAACTCGTGCCGGGAGTCGCCGCTCTCGTTGACCAGATCCGTGTGGTGGTCGACGACCTGGAACTCGGTCAACACCGACACGACCTCGCCGAGGAAGGCCGGATGTTCGTGCGGGGGCACCCCGGGAACGTCGAAGATGCGGACGGGCAGGCCGACCACGAAGTTGATGGTGCGGTAGCCGCCGCCGGAGTCGGGGTTGGCCCGCTGCTGCTCGGTGGCCGCCTCGAGGAGGCCGAGCGCAGCCCGCTCGCCGTCGTCCTTCCCGTCGATCTCGAGCTCGTCGGCGCCGAGCAGCGTGTTGACACTCTCGCCGGGGATCACCGTGGGGAACGGCACGAGGTTGCGGAACAACCACGCGATGCAGGGCACGATGTCCTCGCGGTGGGCGGTGACCACCCGGAACCGGAGCTTGTCGTAGACCGTGGACGCGGTGGAGGCCCGCTTGGCCATGAGCTTGGTGATGACGCTCGGCCGGGTCTTGCGGTTGCCGTAGAACGCCTCGACCGGCATGCCCTCTTCGCGCATCCGGCGCGCCGCCTCGGTGACCTTGAGGTTGGCGACCTCGAGCAGGTCCTGCTCGCGGACCGCGACCTGGTTGCGGAGCTCCTGCATCTCGAGGTGGTTGATGACGTGCACGAGCTTGAGGATGGCGCAGTACTGGATGCGGTGCCGACTGAAGCGCTCGCGCATCGACGCGCGGAGGAACGCGTCGCGCACGTCGCGGGGGCGCCGCACCTCGGCGGCGAAGTGCAGGCCGAGGTGCTCCTCGAGGTACTCGACCGCCTGGTTGTAGACGTAGCGCAACCGCTCACGCGCCCAGCCGTGCACTTCGATGTCGCAGCCCCACGTGCGCAGGAACTGCGTGACGTCCTCGAGGGTGCGGAAGGACAGGCGGTTCCAGTCCACGACCGACCCGCCCGCGAGCGCGAGCCGGATCGCGTCCTCGTCGAGCATGGTGAGCGGCGGGCGCACCAGGGGCAAGGGGACTTCTTCGTCGAGCTCGATGGGGTCGCAGCGCACGGTCACGTTCTATCCCGGCGCGGCCGGGCGGGGGCGCCGCATGTCCGCGATGAGGTTAGCCGCGGCGCGATGCAACGCTTCCTCTTGTGGCTGCTCCAGGGCGGCCAGGACCCCGAGCGTGTCCCCGTCCCGACGGTCGTGGCCAACGCGTTCCGTGTCTTCTTCGAGAACCTGCACATCGTGCTGGTCATCTCGGCGCTCACCGGCGGCATCGGCTTCGTCGTCACCGACGCCCTCGGCATCGGCCTGGTCGACGGCATGACCATCGCCGACCAGAAGATGCAGCTCATCGCGTCCACCTTCCTCCAGACGGGCCTCTTGTGCCTGTGGGCGGGGCTCGTGGGGGCGTGGGCCGCGCCCGCGCAGATCTACCTGTGGGTGCAGCGGGAGAAGAAGCTGCCGGCCACGCTCGCGGGGGCCATCAACTTCGGCCTCAACCGCTGGTCCCGGGTGGCCGGGCCGCACTTCCGCGCCTACCTCGCCATCGCGCTCGGCAACGTCATCATCGTGCCGGGCATCATCTTCGGCCTGCAGTTCGCGTTCGTCGACGCCATCGCTTCGCTCGACGCGGTCGAGAAGGCGCCGCTGGCACGCAGCGCCCGCCTCACCTCCAGCCGTCGCCGTGCGGTGATGGGCACGATGCTCGTGTTCCTGCTCGGGTGGTGGTTGTGGTTCCAGCTCGGGCTGGTCTTCTTCCTGCCGTCGTTGCCGATCTGGGGCAAGTTCCTGCTCGGAACGGTCGACCACGCCGTGCTCGTCCTGGTCGACCTGTGCATGGTCCAGCTCTACCTCGACATGTTCCGCAAGAGCGCCGCGCCCGCCCCCACGGCGCCTGAAAACGCCGAATTGAGCAGTTCTTCGAAGGCGGGTTGGAGCAGTTCCTCGAAGGTCTGAGCGCGGGGCGTCCACTCGGGGGCCTCGCCGGGAGCGCCCCCGCGTGGGCACTCGCGCGGCTCTGCGCGTCGGGGCCGGGCACGGTCGTCGTGAGCGACGGGCGCGCCCTCGATCGGATGGTGCGGGCGCTCCGCTTCTACGCGCCCGCGGGGCGGCAGGTGCTCCCCTTCCCCGCCGACGACGGCCACCCATGGGACGGCGACGTCCGTGACCCCGAGCGCGTGCAGGCGCGGCAGCTCGCCCGCGCCGCCACCGACGCCCTGATCGTCGCCCCGGTCGCGGCCCTCGCGGCGCGGGCGCCCCGCCTGGTCGTGCGGACCCTGCGCGTGGGCGAGGTCGTGTCGCCCCAGGCCCTGCTCCGGTGGCTGGTGGCGGCCGGCTACCTCGTGGCGCCCCACGTGGAGACCCCCGGCACCGCCGCGTTGCGCGGCGGCAGCCTGGAGGTGTGGGGCCTCGGCAACGAGCGCCCGACGCGCGTCGGGTGGTTCGACGACGAGATCGACGCGGTGCGCGGCCCGGCCCGGCTCCTCGCCGCCCGCGAGGCCCTGCTCGACGCCGAGAGCTCCGAGCGTGCCGCCGCCTACGTGCACGCGGTGGCGAACGAGCGCGGGGTGCACTCGCCGGACCGGCGTTCGCTCGTACAGGACCTGCGCGCCGGCGTCTGGGTGGCCTCCGCCGAGGACTACCTCCCCGCCCTGGCGCCCTGCGAGGCGGTCGCGCTCCCCTCCCCCACGTGGGTGGTCGAGCCCGACCTCGTCGCCGGGGCGCTCCGCGCCGCGCACCAGGAGGTGCTGCGCCGCTTCGACGAGCTGGCACCGGAGGAGCGCCCGCTCGTTCGCGTCGAGGACCGGTACGACCCGCCGCGCGCGGTGCTCGAGCGCCTGCGCGAGGCCGTCCCGATCACGATGACCGGGGGGCCGTGGCCCACGCGCCCGGTCGGCACCGGCCTGCGCGTCGGCCACACCGGCGACCTCGAGCCGGCGGTGCGCGAGCTGCGGACCTTCGCGGGGCGCGGCGCCGCGGTGGTGCTCGTGGCCGACGACGCCGCGCGCGCCGAGCGCATCCGGTCGTTGTTCGCGGCGCATGGGCTCGAGTTGGGGAGCACGCCGTCGCTGCGCCGGGTCGCCCTCGTCGTCGGCGACCTCCCCGAGGGGTTCGTCGCGCCCGACGTGGTGTACGTCACCGCCGACGAGGTGTTCGGCGAGAAGCTGCGCGACCGGCCGCCGAGCGCGGCGAGCCGCTTCCGCAAGGCCGCCGCGGGCTCCCTCGGCACCCTCGCGCGCGGCGACCTCGTGGTGCACGCGCGCCACGGCATCGGCGTGTACCGCGGCCTGTCGAGGATGCCGCTCGGGGAAGGCGCCGGCGACTTCGTCATCCTCGAGTACCGTGACGGCGAGAAGCTGTACGTGCCGGTGTGGAAGCTCGACCTGTTGGCCCCGTACCGGGCAGAAGGCGAAGCGCCGCCGCGCCTGGACAAGCTCGGAGGCAGCACCTGGGAGCTGCGCCGCGCCAAGGTCAAGGACGCCGTGCTCAAGCTCGCCGCCGAGATCTTGCGCATGCACGCGCGGCGACGGTTGGCGCGCGCGCACGCCTACGAGGGGGCCAGCGAGCTGTTCACCCGGTTCGAGGAGGCGTTCCCCTACGTCGAGACCGACGACCAACACGAGGCCATCCGCGCGGTGCTCGGCGATCTCGCCGAAGGGCGGCCGATGGACCGCCTGATCGTCGGCGACGTCGGCTTCGGC